>JBCDAP010000299.1:0-3587 GCA_039185335.1 Planctomycetota bacterium
AAGCGGATCCAGGACATCAATACGGGGGTGGGGCTAAGGAGCTCAAGCATAGGCGGATCCAGGACATCAGTAGGGGGTGGGGCTAAGGAGCTCCAGCATAGGCGGATCCAGGACATCAGATACCTCGAGTCAGTTCAGACAAAGTTACAGCAGGCTGCACTGGATTCGGCGGCTCAGGAAACAAGGATTGAAGAAGAGCGAAAACGCCGTTCTCTCTCTTACGTAATGGCAGGCTTGATCACAGCGTTTACGATCACAGGCGTTTTTGTCTGGTTGCAATACGTGTCCGGTCGGGCAAATCAGCAGGCCGATGCAATGGTCGATCTGCTGGCGATCGCCCTGCCCCCCGTCGAGAGCGAGCTCGAAGCAGAGGAGCAATCGAAACTGGTCCAGCGAGCGGTGGACGGGCTCTCAGAGATGCAGCGAGAGGTGCTGCTGCTGTCGTATTTTCAGAAGCTGAGCTACCAAGAACTGGCCGAATTCCTCGACATTCCGATCGGGACTGTGAAATCGAGACTCCACGGTGCGGTTGCTGCGTTCGGGCGGAAACTCAAATCAGCTCTTGATGAGGATTCTCGGACTGAGCATGAGCGCCGCCAACGTTATCGCATGGATCGAGGCGAGGAGTGAATAAGGCGGTGAACACGAGCCCAACGGGGAGCGTAGAAACGATATGACGAACCCAGCAAGCAATGGTCACAACCACGAGCCGCAGCCAGGTGGGCCGCTGGACATCCCAGTGACTGGCGAGAGCCGTGAAGATCTGGTCAAGCGAGCCAATGAATTCGTCGCGTACGGAGGACTTACCCCGGAATCAGCGGCGGCGGTCGATCGCCTTGTGGAATCTGGCTGGTCGGGTGACCTGATGCCAGAAGCCCTGGCGTCGCTTGGGGTGAAAACGAATCGAGGTCAGAGCAAACAAGCGATTGACCGAATCGAACGGACGATCGAGCCCCGGAACCCGTTCAATCTGCCTCTCCCGGGGCAGGGTGAAGAGCGCGGGCAAGAGGAAGACGAGCGTTCGAGCTGGGTGATCGCGCGTGTCGTCGGCCTAGCGGCAGCAGTCGCGCTCGGGGTGACCATGTTCGTGCCGGGCTTGAGTCCGCTGATCTCGGTTGAGGACGACATGCAGACCGGCGGGAGCTCGATCCAGCACCGTGCTGTCCAGCCTGATCAAGGGACAACTCCCGGCAACAAGGATTCTGAAGAATCTGAGGAGGATCGGGCGGTCGATCCTCGTCGTGGACAGTAAGAAATTGCTCCGGTTGATTTGCAAGAGGGCGGGATTGGTCCTACACTGCTCGGCTCGCCATCGCCGAGGGGCGGTGTCGTATTTCCCTCAAGGACCTCCGAGAAGGACGGTTGGATATGCCTAAGGTCAAGCCTCACAAGGGCCTGCTCAAGCGGATCAGCATCACGAAGACCGGCAAGGTGCGCCATCGCAAAGCCGGCTCGAAGCACCTTCGTTCTGCGAAAGCCGCGAAGCGTCTGCGTCGCCTCCGTTCGGGCTCGTATGTCTCCTCAGCGAGCACACGCCGCTTGTCGAAGATGATCTTCCGCCGCCTGCGTGGTCGCGAGCAGCCCCTGACCGCGATCCGGAGAAGCCCTTCTCCCGCGGAGCGGAAGGCGAAGCGTGAAGCCGCGAAGGCCGCCGCTGCGAAGCAGGATTGATCATTTGTTGTGCCCGGCTTGACGGTCGGGTGCCTCCTTTGTTCGTACAACCAGTTCGCCGTCCGGGACTTTGAAAGCCAGCGACATTGAATCGCTGCTCCGTCCGGCCACAGATGCCCGCAAGGGCAGGAGTTTGACCAGATGCCACGCGCACGATCGGGTGTCCCCCGCAACAGGAAGCACAAGAAGGTTCTCAAGCTCGCTCGCGGGTACTACGGCACAAAACGCCGGAGCTACCAACAGGCGAAGGTCGCGGTCATGCGTGCGGGTCAGTTCGCTTGGCGCGACCGCCGGGCTCGCAAGCGCGATATGCGTCGTCTCTGGATCACACGCATCAACGCAGCCTGCCGGATGCGCGGGACTCGTTATTCGTTGTTCATCAATGGCCTCAAACTCGCGGGCATTCTGCTCAACCGCAAGATGCTCAGCCAGATCGCCATCGAAGACCCTGCGGCGTTTGATCGCCTGGTTGAAACAGCAGTGAAGGCGTCGAGCGCAACGCCTGCGAAGTCCGAGTAGAAACTCCACGTTACGAATTCTTTGAGAAGGCCCAGTCTTTCGCTGGGCCTCTTTGTTTTTTGCCTGCTACAAAGTGGAAAGTGCCTTCGCGTGCGCGCCAATGGCATAGATCTATCGGCTAGGCTGTTCGTTTGAGAACACACTCGAGCAAGGAGTACACGATGAGCGAGATCAAATCACTAGCGGTGATCGGTGGTGGACAGATGGGCGGCGGGATCGCACAGATCGCGGCAGGCGCAGGGATAGGTGCGATCGTATTCGATTCGAAGGCAACCCAGCTCGAGCGATGCAAAGCGACGCACGAGAAGCTGATCTCGCGTGCCGTCGAGAAGGGGAGGATGGAGCAGAGCGAAGCAGACGCAGCTTTGTCGCGGATCAGCTATGTCGCGGATATGAATGCGATCAAAGAGGCGGATTGGGTAGTTGAAGCGATCGTGGAGAATGCGGAAGTCAAAGAGAAGGTATTCGCGGAGCTCGCGCACTTGTTCCAGCATCGCGATGAGGTGGCTCTGTGCTCGAACACGAGTTCGATTTCGATCACGCAATTAGCACGTGCGGCGGAGGACACGGTTGCGGGCACGGGCAAGCGAGTGATCGGGATGCACTTCTTCTATCCCGTGCCGGTAATGGGGCTTGTGGAGATCATTCGAGGGCTCGAGACCGACGAATCGATCGCGACACGGACATCGGCTCTTGCGGAGAAGCTCGGTAAGACACCGTTGGTCGCGAACGATCGCGCGGGATTCGTGTCGAACCGAGTGCTGATGCCGATGATCAACGAGGCGTTCTACGCGTTGATGGAGGGTGTGGCGGAGCCAAAGGCCATCGATGGCATTATGAAGCTTGGCTGCAACTTCCCGATGGGGCCGCTCGAACTGGCGGACTTCATCGGTCTCGATACATGCGTGAACATCATGGATGTACTCGCGGAAGGGCTCAACAACGAACGCTACCGTGCGTGCCCGGTGCTGAAGCAGTACGTCGTGGCTGGGCGTCTTGGGAAGAAGAGCGGTGCGGGGGTGTATGAGTACGGGAACTGAGCGATAAAAATGAAAAAAGGGATCGAGATTCGGAGAGCGAGACTGGTGATCGAATCTATTTCTGTCGCCCGAATCGCTCCTGGGCTCTCCCGGTACACTAGTTCGAGTGCCGCGGAGGCCTTGTGGCTTTCGCACGGAGAGGACTAGATCTGATTTGATTGGAGCTTGGTATGGCTCGTTTGTTTGGTGCATCTTTGGTCGTCGCGGCGGTGGCCGCTTGTGGAATAGTTCCGATGGGCTTGGCTCAGGACACGGAGACCGAGGCCGTCGAATCGTCGAGTGGGATCGAGGAGGTGAAGAGCAAGCTCGATGAATTGAACAAAGACCTCAATTCATACACAGCAGACATGGTGATGG
>JBCDAP010000300.1:0-3577 GCA_039185335.1 Planctomycetota bacterium
AACAGTTTTTCTATGACGGTGCACCGATTCAGGGGTCAAATCGCCGATGAACGCTGCCGCCCTTGTGCGAAAAGGGGCGCTGTCCATAATGCAACGGCAGATGGTGTCAAGAAAATCGATGGGTGTCGACGAATGCTCGGACGAACTGAGCTTCGCAACGGAGTGGCAGGCCAGGAGCATCGATCTTGATGCGACTGAGTTGCTCTCTCCACCAACTTTAATTCTGACTCCTTTGTCGCGAAGAGTACTGGTCTGCATGGGCTTACTCCCGGCTAGCGGCAATTGAGCAGGTTGAACAAAAATGCTTATCGGCTCATCATTAACCGGGATTATCCACATGCAATCCCCCCGACTAGAGGGGACTCGAACGAATGGGTAACCTTCGTTGTTTTCGGGGTATTTTGGTGCTTTTTGTCGGCCTTCGATTGGTCGCGAAGTGAGAAGCGCCAAAACGTGACAGCAAACATTCGAATGTCGCCGCAAAATAAATTTTGATCAGATCGCAGAAAGTTGCTCTGCGATCTGATCTAGGCGTTCAACGACCTCGTTCATCTTGCCCTCTGGGCGGCTTTCAGGCCGAACTTCGACGCATTCGGAGATGAGATCGGAGAGATCTTCGGGGCAGCGCTCGTTGAGTTCTTTCACTGGGGTAGCCCGTTCGATCATTGTGTCGTCGAGGGAATCTACAAGCGAATTTCCGGATCCGAGCGCGGTGGGGATGTTCTTCTGCGTGAGCACCCAGTACATGGTTGCTCCGAAGTTGTAAACATCGGTGAGCTCGGTAATAGAGCGGCGATGGACTTGCTCTGGGGCGATGTAATCGGGGGTGCCTTGGATGCGCTGCTTGACCGTTCCGATCGGGCATGCCTGCCCGAGATCGATTACCTTCACCCGCCGCTGGTCATCAACAACGATATTGGAAGGCTTCATGTCTGCGTGCACGAAGCCGGCTTTGTGCATGATGGAGAGTGCTTCTGCGGTTTGCTGGAAGACCAAGAGCGCATCATCGAACGTGCGAGGCAGCTCGTGTTCGAGCGCTACGCCATCGACATACTCCATAACGAGAAAGAGTTCCTTGATCTGTAAAAGACCGCCTCGGGCTTTGATGACCTTGGGGACATTGCGAATGAGCGGGGTGTTGATCTTCGAAGCGACCTCGTACTCGTTCATCGCTTGGTCGAGGAAGCGTTGGTCCTTTTCGGTGTTCTTCTGGACGTGTTTCAGGGCGTAGATGTGCTTGGATTTGGCGTCTTGCACGAGGTAGATCGTTGAAGCCGCACCTTGCCCGACCTCGGCGAGGACGAGGTAGCCAGCCAGTTTGGTTCCCGGCTTTGCTGCGATGTAATGCTGCTGATCCAAGCGTCTGACTCTTTTTCCCCGCTGATCCCGAGCGGAGAACATCACCGAACTCACCGATGGCATTTGCATGCCTTACAATCAAAAACCAAACAAAGAGCAAATTTTCACGGCCCATCGTTTTGGAATGCGACAGGCTAGCGAAACAGCAGCGCTTCTGCCTCAACAAATTGCACCGAAATGAGGACGGTTTACGGGGTTTGGGAACCTGCCGTGAGCGCCTGGCGGAATGCGGCTTCGCGGAAAAGCCTTCCCGGCGAGGTGACGCCCGCAACATCGCGATGCAGGACCACTCTCTCGGCAGGGATATCGAGCTTTTCCTGGAGCGATGCGACCAGGGCTGCGAGGGATTCGTATTGGGCGTTGGTGAAGGGCCGACTTTCTCCGTTGCCGATCAGGCAGATGCCGACAGCTCGGCGGTTCAGGACATCGGCCTGCGGCCCGACGGTGTGTGCTCCGGGGAGCTGTTCATCCCATCGGTAGCCGATTTCGATCAGACCGTCGTTGGAGCCTTGGCCGTTGCCGATAACGAAGTGCATTCCGAGGCCGCGGATGCCGTTTTCTTCATCACGGCGGGCCAGCGTTTCGGCGGATCCGAGCGGAGTGGCCGAGTGATGGATGACAATGGCATCCCAGCCGGATTCACGTGTCTGGACCGAAGAGTTCCAGATCGCGTCCAGGTCCTGCGTCATGGATGCTGGGGAAACAGCGGGGGCGAGTGTGGATGCAGAAGAATGTGTCGGATTGAGAACAAAGAGAAGTCCGGCTGCGATAGTCATCGAGAGCACAAGCGTCGCCCACACAATCCGTGTGCGGGTTAAGTGGTTCGAGTTGTGCATTTCAGTGGACATCTGTTGACTCTCAAACCTACCGGGAAAGGCTGCAACCACAAGGCACATCGTGCCGACAAGCGCAGAAACTTTGACAAACAGAGCCTGAGAAGACAGAAAACGTGAAAGATGATGGGATTAGCCGGACTTTCCGCTCAATCGTCCTTTGATGTTCGGTTCACGACGCCCAAAGGGGTCTTCTACATATTGTGGTTCGTACTCGCCTCGGCTCCGGTCATAGCGGTCGTATTGACTTCGCTGTTCATCGGGAGAAAGTAAGGGTTGATAGCACCCGGTCAGAACCAGAAAACTTCCCGAAGCAAGGATTGCGCTTTTCCATGCGCGGAAGAGGCACGCTGAACGATGGTGTGATCTGGGAATGAGCATGGTTGAATATTAAAAAGATACAGCCCCACGGGGGCGGTGGGGCTGTATCAAAAGGAAGAAGTCTGCACGAATCAGAAAAAGAGATGCAGAGAGAGTTCATTGTTTCATACGCTCTGATCGTGGTGGGGTTCGGTGGAGGAGGTTGGAATTTGATGCCAAAGTTTGGCCGGTTGTTTTGGCGAACCGTTTGTTGATGTTTGGTCAACGCCTTAGGGGGGTTGTGAGAATTTGGGTAGGCGGGCATACTGGACTCCGCAGGGACGCGTCGTCGGGCGGCTTGGCTGCCGGGCGGTGATTCTGCGCTGCCCTGTGTCAATCTGCCCACACGCCTTACCCAGGAAGGGTCTTTTCCATGTCATTTGAAGCAGCAGTCCACGCCCAGGCCGTCGATCTCGACATTCTCGCGCTCCAGTCCACAGCGCAGGCTGGGTCGGGCCACCCGACGACGGCGATGTCTCTCGGGCATCTGGTCACGATGCTGATGTTCCACACAATGCGTTGGAGCCCTGATCTGCCGGATTATCCAACTTCCGACCGACTGGTTCTTTCTGAGGGGCATGCGGTTCCGATTGTTTATGCGGCGTGTTGCAAGCTGGGTGTTGCTGTTGATGAACCTGGTGGGCGTCGGGCCTTGACGCTCGATGATTTAGCGACGCTCCGCGATGGGCCGTCTGTTCTTGATGGCCATCCGAATCCGGTGGAAGGATTCCCTTTCTTTGATGCGGCGACTGGTTCTCTGGGACA
Organism: Planctomycetota bacterium; assembly: GCA_039185335.1. Classification (GTDB taxonomy): domain Bacteria; phylum Planctomycetota; class Phycisphaerae; order Phycisphaerales; family UBA1924; genus JBCDAP01. Next base: position 3,318 of record JBCDAP010000300.1, read on the forward strand.
GGGGCTTTCGGTGGCGGCGGGTGTTGCCAAGGCCGCGAAGCTCGATGGTTTCGATCGGCGCATCTACTGCAGTATTGGTGATGGCGAGGCACGCGAGGGTCAGATTGCGGAAGCTCTGGACTTCATTGTTGATCACGGGTTGACCAACGTCTGCACGATCTTCAATTGCAACGAGTATGGCCAGGCGGACCGTGTTTCGAATCAGCAGTCCGCCGATGTGCTCGCGGCGAAGCTTGCGGCTGCCAATTTCGAGGTCATCG
>JBCDAP010000301.1:0-3576 GCA_039185335.1 Planctomycetota bacterium
AGCGGCTCCATCCCGCCGCCGTCGATCAATCCGGACGCCAGTTCGGCGATCGCTGCCTCGCCTTTCGTGAGCGGGCCTGACCAAACGCTCGATCCAACGGCTCAGCAGCTGGCTTATACCTCTGGAGCGCTCGCGCAATCAGACCTTATCGAAGGCATGGTGATCGAGCATGTGATCCGTACTTCGAACCCGCGTGATATCGCTCAGTGCCGTATTGCGTTGCTGAACAACCCGCAGTTGCGTGCGGAGTTTGAGCGCTTTGCGGATACCGCAGGCGGTATCGGACTTGCCTCTTCGGCGACACGGTCGTTCTATGACCTAGAGCCCGACTGCAGCGGGATGCCTAGCGTCGATGAGAATTAGTAGGGCCGAACGTTTTTAGTCTGTGTAAACGAAGTCGGCGATCAGCATCAAATGATCTGTAGACGCGCTGTCGTGCTTCTTGAGAGAAGCTGCGTCCAGGACCTCCTTTGGCATCGTGCGAGTGTCGACACTCCAGGCGCCTGTAGAACGAATGCCACCTGATGCGGCAATCAGATCGAGCTGGCCGGGCGGGAATGCTGAGTCTGGATTGAACCAGGTATAGGTCTCGCCTGTCGCTGCATTGCGAGGCATGACTCGTTCGAAGCCTTCTTCGAGGATTACATCGAGCGGTTCGCGAGAGCCCACAAGGTTCCAATCGCCGATGACGACAACGGGAAGGTCTTTCCCGTGTTCGAGGTGAACCCTGCGAATGGTTTGCATTACTTCGTTGGCTTGCATCACCCGTTGGCGATCTTCGCCAGACTGCGCATATCCGCAGCACTTGAAGTGCACGCAGATCACCAGTGACTTTCGATCTTTCTGATCGGTCAAGATGGCTGCGGTGTATCGATTGTTGAATGTTCGCGCTGGTTCTAACGCATGCTTGGTTGCGATGACGCAGCTCCGTGTTGCACGAATCACAGACCAATCGCTCGCGGAGGTCCCGGTGGCATCACCGATTACCGCGGCGATGACTTGCTCAGAAGAGTTGTCCTCTTCTTGAAAGACGAAGGTGTCCGCCTGCGAGGATTTGATCAGGCGGCCGAACTGTTCGACCCTGGACGAATCGGTCAGTCCGCCGCGGAGCGTGTTCAGGCTTGCGATTCGCATCTCAACAGACTCGCTCCTGGTTAGCGCCGCCGGTTTCCATTGCGAAGGTGCGGATTCCCCCATTGTGACTGTTGCCGGTTTTTCGACGTCGTCGGTGCCCGCAAAGGAGATCTCGACGGAGTCGCTAGCCTTCACGCCGAGTTCTGCGAGATCGAGACGGATTTCGACACGCTCGCTGGCGTACGTTGGTGCTGCTCGATAGCCGAACGCATTCCAGGTTGTTGCAGACAAGCCGAGTGCGTTCTGGATACTGAAGCGTCTGTTCCGGAAATCAATGACCAGGGGATTTCCGCCTTCCTTTGAAATAAGGAGAGAGAGCGATCCATCGGACGGATCACCGGATATCAGGTTTACTTCTGCGTTGATGTCGAAAGAGAGGAAGAGTTCCGAGCCGAAACCGATGGCGTGTACTTCGGTCAGGTCGAAGACTCCGGTGTCCTGATCGTCCGCTGCATCCACGAGAACAGGAGGATGGTCTTTCCAGTCTTCGAACGAGCCGTCGATGACGATGGGAGCGGCGAGTGAGGACGAGGCGATCAGGCCGAGAAGCATGGCCGCGCAGGGGGGTGGTTTGTTCATTTCATGAGCGTACCGAACTCTGGCCCGATCGGCATGCTCGCGGCCAGAGCCCCCGCAACGCTTGCATTATTCTTTACGAGTGCCACATTGGCCTCAATGGTCTTTCCTTTGGAGAACTCGTGGATTCTGCCGAGTATGAATGGCGTTAGGGCTCGGCCGATGACGCCCGCTGATTCCGCCTCGTCTTCTGCCTGATCTATCCAGGTCTGCAATTCGTCACCATCGAGTTCGTCCGATTCAGAGATCGGGTTGGCAACAACGACCCCTCGTCCGGTCCGCCTCATTTCCGCATCGAGGAAGAGGCACAATTCGTTGATGGAATCAAAGCGTGCGTCAACGGAAAGATCGTGCCCATCATCACGTCGTCGATAGAAGGCGGGGAAATGATCGGTCTGGTAGCCAACCACGGTGATGCCCAAGGTTTCGAGTGCTTCTCGTGTGGCGGCGATGTCGAGGATAGATTTCACGCCAGCGGTTACGACGGCGACCGGAAAGCGTGTGAATGCGGTGAGGTCGGCGGAGACATCGAGGTGGCATCCGTAGCCTCGATGGACGCCGCCGAGACCGCCCGTGGCGAAGAGGCGGATGCCGACCGCGGAGGCGATCTCCATCGTCGTGCTCACTGTCGTGGCGGCGTCCGCGCCCCAGTGGTGCATAACTCCGAGATTGGCGGTGTTGACCTTCGGGAGCGAAGAACCGCGCTTGATGAGTCGCTCAAGCTCAGACTGGGTGATCCCAACAGTCGGGGTGCCGTCGAGCATGGCGAGGAGGGCCGGGGCAGCTCCCTCGTGGGGCCGCGGTTGGCACAGCGAATGATGAAGTTGAATCGCTGTGCTCGAAGGCACGCCGTGCGCCAATAGAGTGGATTCAAGCGCGACTGCGCGCGCCGGCGGACCTGTGAGTCTGGAATCGATGGTCATACAAGACACGATATGCCGAAGGTTCAGCCCGCGATGCGATCCAAGCCTAGGGTCTTCATCTTCTTGTAGAGCGTTGTTCGGTTGATCTGGAGATCCTCAGCGGTTTGCTGGCGATTCCAATTGTTCGCTTCGAGGGCGCGGAGAATGATCATGCGTTCTGGCTCTTTCAGCGCTTCCCCGAGGGAGGTGGGCTCCCAGGGCTCGTCATCGGTCGTGAGACGAAGCCTCGGGGCCTTTCCGTGAACGAGAGATTCTGGGAGATCGGACAATTCGATCGTCGGCCTCCGGCTCAGCACTACGGCTCGTTCCATTATGTTCTGGAGTTCACGTACGTTGCCCGGGTATGGGTACCTGAGGAGTGCTTCCATGGCTTCGTCGGTGAGACGCGTGACTTGTCGTCCATGCTCGGTTGAGAAACGCTTCAGAAAGTGCTCAACCAACTGCGGGATGTCGGCTGTGCGATCACGCAACGGCGGAAGCTCGATCTGGACGACATTGATGCGGTAGTACAGGTCTTCGCGGAATTGGCCCTCGCGGACCAATGGTTCGAGCGGCTGATTTGTGGCAAGGATCACGCGTACATCGACATGGATCGTTTGCGATGAACCGATCGGCTCCAAGCAGCGATCTTGAAGCACGCGCAAGAGCTTGAGCTGCAATGCGGGCGAAGCTGAATTGATCTCATCGATAAAGATCGTTCCGCCGTCTGCAGCGAGGAACTTTCCTTGTTTGTCCGCATCTGCGCCCGTAAACGATCCTTTGGTATGCCCGAACAATTCAGATTCGAGAAGTGTTTCGGGGATCGAGCCGCAATGTAGCTCGACGAACGGTCCTTCCACGCGCGGCGAAAGCTCGTGAACAGAGCGTGCGATCATCGATTTTCCCGTTCCAGATTCACCGAGAACAAGGAGGGTGGCGGAAGAATCCGCAACGGTGCGCGCAA
>JBCDAP010000302.1:0-3572 GCA_039185335.1 Planctomycetota bacterium
CCCAGAGACTTCTTCGCACGACGCATCGTCTTGATGCTGATGCCTCGCTCCTCGGCGGCGGCTTCAATCCGCTTCTGCGGCTTGGGACCGTCCGCCAGCATGGATTCGATGAACTCGATGGCTTCGTCCAGAGCGGGCGATTCGCGGGGTGTCTCTCGCGTGCGTCGCATGACCTCAGACGCGGTCTCAGTCACAAGATCTAGCGCCCACTGTACCACTCCGGGGTCGCCGCCGATGGTGAACGCCATCCCGGGCGACGGCTTCGCGATGTTCATCTTGCCGGCAAGAAGCAACCTCCGATCCTGATCGTCCGGATCGTGCATTACATGCCAGATCGCACGGGCGAGCCCGCTGTACGCGCGTGCCCCGAGGAGCACATCGTCGGCGTGGATCGCGTCACCCTTGCGCGAGTGGTGAATGCACACGCACGCGAAGTCATGACGATGCGCCAGTCTCCCTAGCGGTTGCAGCACCGATCTGATCTGAATGTCATCATTTCCGTTCGTACGCGGACCGAGGTAGTCGTTGACGGGATCGATGACCATCAGATCGATACCGCCGACCTCCTCGATCGCGCGCTCGAGCACGTCAATATCGATCAACGTGAAGCCGGCCTCGACGATCTTGCCGTTGTGATATCGGTTTACACCCCGCATCGCCACAACCATCGATCGATCGGCACCGGAAGCATCCAGTCGCGGAGCGATCGTCGCGTCGAGCGCGTCCTCAGCCATCAGCAACAGGGTCTTCCCGGTCCGCCCGTTCGGCATGGCGTCCGGCCAGTTCACACCATTCGAAAGTCGCGCTGCCAGATCAAGGGCCAAGAAACTCTTCCCGCAACCAGGCACGCCCACCAGCATCGTGAGTGCGCCCTTGGGGACGCGGTCTTTCCATAGCCATCTCACATCGACAGGCCGAACCTGGTCTAGGGCAACGAGGCAGGGCGAGTTGGGTCGAGGGTCAGTCACGCCGTCTCCCCTTCCAGCCGAGCGAATGACCGATTTCGCTGACCTCGGCGCGCCGGCGATCTTTTTCACGACGTACCGCGTGAACCAGTTGCTGATCGCCGCGACCGCATGCTTCGGACTCGACAGCGTATAGGCCCTCGAAGTCAAGCTGTGCGAGCAGCGAATTGTTCCGAATCATCGGGGTAAGACGGACAACTTCGTGCCACCGTGGGTCATTGCTGGTCAGACGGAGCATTCGCCACCGCCCTTCCGTCCATACAAGCTCGTTATAGCAAGGCTGCCCTTCAAGACTCGATCAGCGCTGCCCGGGTTCGTTGGCGATCCGGCGCTAATCCAAGCCGACAGTTCGGCCGGCGAATAGCGAACACTCCGTCCGATCTTCTTGCTCGGAATCGCTCTTGACTTCGTCAACCGCCACAGTGTCCTGGGCGAGAGCGACAGCATCGCGCAAGCATCCTTGCTGTTGACCAGCATCGGTAGAAGACCAGCATCATGAGTTCCTTTGTCGAACGGAGTGGTTGTTGGTGTGGGAGGTAGTCCACGAGAGATGGGATCAGCCAAGGTCCACCCCCTCTCGCTTGGCATCGATGCGGTTCAGTTCATGGACGATGCGTTGGACATCTCGCCAGTCGAACACGCGGGTGGCACCCACGCGATCGATCGGAGTGATCCTACGGCTGTCGATGATGTACTCGACGGCGTGTCGAGAACGCTCCGTGAATTCACAGATCCGAGTGACGGTCCAGGAGGTTTTGTGATCTGATGCAGATGATTTTGCCATCGCGGCCTCCGATGAGTTCGGAGCCCTGTGCTGGGTAGCGATGACCCGGGAGAACACAGGGGCTCGTTACCTCACGGAAACGGCCGCGCAGCCAAAACAAAAACCTCGTTTACTGCCTGCGATGATGGATCAGGTACCACCTGCCGGTCGCGCGACCACCACGTTCTTGTGCTCTCTTGGCCGACCTTTCTCTTCCCTTTTCTGGTCGAGAGCATGAGCCGCGAACACCTTCTGTTGCTCCACGGGATATGAGCGGTACTCTTGAAGATCTTCTGGAGACAAGATCTCTTCAAGCCATTGCTCACCTTCGTGAAATGCTTTTTCTGACAGATCGCACGCCGCGTCGAACTCCTGCTCATATCCCCCAGACGACTCCTCAAGGTCGGCCGGAAGAGCTTGGGCTTTGATCGTCTTTGGGGGTGCCTTTGATTGTGCCCATCTCTTGAGTTTGCCAGACGCATCATCTTTGATGGCTTTGTCGATGACCGATCTGCTGCATCCAAACTGCTCCGCCAGCTTCCTCCGCGAAGAAAACTCTTCGCCGCGATCCGCAAGCTCAATCATCCTCCTCTGGACATCCTTGTACAAGACCCGTTCCTTAGGAGCCGATACAGGCTGATCCAAGGGTATGCAGCCTTTGGCCAGCTCCGCCCTCCCGCGATCGGTGACTCGCACAAGACATGGGTGATACTTCGGCTTCCTCCGAGCAGCGGTCCGAAAGATCGTATCCCAATCTCCGACCATCTTCGGTTGCTCGATGGGCGAGAACCACTCACCTGGCACCGGTGCGGGTGGTGTCGTGTCACCAGGAAACTCTTGCCGGTTCTGCATCACCACGCCGCATGCTTGGATCAACCCGTCCGCATCAAGGCACCGCAGAAGGTCCACGGTAGCGTCATCTGGCAGTTCGTCGACCGGCCATGCATCCCGAGCCGCCAACGTATAAAGAACCTCGAGTCCATTACCCACCACAGCCGACTCGCCTTCTGCTGGCAGCTTTCTTCTTGTCCATGCCCCTGGTGTTTCGAACTCGGCAAGCCCCGCAAGATCGTTCGCCACATCAAGAGGCAATACCCAGTGACACACCTCAGCATCCATGCAGATCATGGACAGCCGCTCCTTGGCACGCCGAAGAGGGCGAGAAACGCGTACAAGTTGCGATCCACTGGGCTGCCATGCCTCAAGCATCGACTGAGCCTTTGCGATCATCACAATGACCCGCTCGCTGAGCCGAGCGAGCGAAAATCGTGCAGCCCGCACAAGCTGTGCCTCAGCATCGTCGCTGGAAGTGGAATCGCCTCTATCAGCCCGTTTGCGCGGTCCGCCATAGCCCTGCTTGATCTGCTCGGATAGTTGACGGAAAGCTTCCGTACTCTCAGCCAGGGAACGCATCAACTCGAACGGCTTGGGAGATGCTTTCGCCATAAGATGATTCTCCCTGCGACCTCACCATCCGGCGAGCAAGGCACTCAACCGACAAGTAGTCGCAATGCATGCCGGGACCAACCCCGGCAACAGGAGCATATGCCACCGAGACTAACTCGACGATTGTTCTCTGACGGAATGTGCATGCCGCTCCCACACTAATGGGCCCAAACCCCGCCATCGAGGGGAACAGGAGATCGCAAAGTACCGGGCAGAACTTTGCGAGGCGATTCGCACCGTCTAATTGAGCCAGGTTGCTAAACGATAGAAAGCAAAGTGCTTACTGGGCTTATAAGGAATAATGCATATGAGTTCGTAAGCTCGAAGCAATCTGGACCCTCTTGGAAATCCGAATAATCACAGCCCCCCCTAGCCCCAGTTGATCAACCTATTGTGAG
>JBCDAP010000303.1:0-3558 GCA_039185335.1 Planctomycetota bacterium
CCACCGGCGGCTTCACCGACTGTCTCCTCCAATATGGTGCCCGATCGGTTGCCTGCGTCGACACCGCTTACGGCCAGCTCGCCTACAAACTCCGCACCGACGAACGCATCACTATCTTCGAACGCTCGAACGCACTCCATCTCGAACCGCCCAATCCAAATGCGCTCGACCTCGTTGTGATGGATCTCGGATGGACCGTTCAACGTTTGGCCATCCCCGCCGCCATCCGATGGCTCAAGCCCGGCGCCCACATCATCTCGCTTATCAAACCCCACTACGAAGCCAAGGAGCTCGATCGAGAGAACGAAATCATCGAAGGCGTGCTCCCCGAAGAAGCAGCCGACGAGATCTCCCGCATCACGTTCGACAACATGCACACCCTCAGCGTCGAGCCCATCGGCCTCACGAAGAGCCCCATCCTTGGCGGTGGTAAAAGAGGCAAAAAGAAAGGCAACCTCGAGCATCTTGCTTTTCTCCGTCTCCCCGCATGAGACCGGTGGCAAAGGCGTCTCGCCTACGCGAAAATCACCAGACATGATGTACGCGAACTCACTCAACTTCACTCCCCTGGCTCTCGGCACCGTCAAGCTCGGCCGGAATGCAGGTGTCAAGTATCCTGCGCCTTTCAATCTCCCCTCCGATCAGCATGCCGCAGATCTTCTCGCTCTCGCTGCGGATCTCGGAATCACGACCCTCGACACCGCACCCGCTTACGGCATCGCCGAAGAGCGTCTCGGCAAACTCATCGCTGATCGAAACGACCGAGACCGTTGGACGCTCTGTACCAAGGTTGGAGAGTCCTTCGATCCAGTAACCGCAGAATCGACCTTTGACTTCACAGCATCCGGCGTCCGTGCGTCGATCGAACGGAGCCTCGAGCGTCTCCGCACAGACCGTCTTGACCTTGTCTGCATCCATTCCGATGGCGATGACCTCGATATCTTCCATCACTCTGATGCTGTAGCGGCACTGCGCGAGCTGAAGGCCGCTGGCAAAATCAGGGCGATCGGCGCTTCAACCAAGACCGTTGAAGGAGGTCTATGGTCTGCGGAGCATCTCGATGCCACGATGATCACCGTGAATGCTGCTGAGCAAGCCGAGCGCGTTGTTGCCGAGCGTGCAGCCGAGTTCGGAACGGCTATTCTTGTCAAAAAGGCTTTGGCTTCTGGGCACAAGACCGAGAGTCCTGTTGATCAACTCCGCGCGGTTCTCAAGACCGAAGGTGTGACTTCAGTTGTGGTGGGAACCATCAGCTTGGATCATCTTCGCGAGAACGCGAGGGCGATGTCACCAGCTTAATTGACGAGTTCGAGCGACATTCCTGGCGAGTTGTTGTCTCGTCCGATCGGTCCTTCAACAAGGCTTTCGTGTCCTCGGAGCAGGAGGTAGGACCATCGCCCTGTTCCGCCTGTTTCGTCTTCCTGGGCCCACGATGAGAACGGGCTTGGCAGGACTTCGACAACGTACGCGATTTCGGGATAGAGCTTTGCTTTGGCGATGCCATCACGATTTGATGTGACGACAATACCTCCTTCGACGCGTGACGCTTCGGCGAGGGTCTCTCTGGTAACAGGAAGCCCGACCATGTTTGTTTCGGCCGGGATGATCCGGATACCAGCGCCTGGCAGCGGCTCGCCGTTGGCGAGCACGCGGAATTGGACGGTTGGGTTTGAATCAACCGAACCGCACGCCGAGAGGCATCCGCACAAGACAAGAAACGCTATCCCAACAATCCGTATCATGATTCTCCCAGCGTAAAGAAACCGAGGCCATGTCACCACCCGAATCCGATCTTTCTTCTTTATGGGCGCCGCCGGATCCTCGTGCAGCAGAGTGCTTGACCGAGCGTTTATGTATCCGCGCTTATGTGCCCGAGGATGCCGAGTCGCTCTTTGAGGCGATCGAGGCCGATCGGCAGGTCCTGCTGCCTTGGCTGCCCTGGGCGAACTCGGAGAATCAGACGGTTGAAGCTTGCCGAGAGACGATTGAGAGATTCATCGAGAACACGGCTCGGCGGGACGTGGACGATTTTCCGCTTGCGATCATCGATCGTGGAAGCGGGTGTGTGTTGGGAGGGACTGGCTTGCATCGGCTTCAGTTCCAGACATGTCAGGCCGAGATCGGATACTGGATCCGAGGCGATCGGCAGAATCAAGGTTTTTGCACGGAAGCGATCCGTGCACACATTTCTTGGGCCTTCAGACCGCAGGAGGATGGAGGGTGGGGGTTGCGTCGGCTCAAAATCATGTGCGCGGAACCCAACGTGGCGTCGGCTGCGATTCCGACCAAACTTGGTCTCCAGCTCGAAGTGCGTCAGCGTGAGGCGAGACATGTTGATGGATTTGGTTATGTCGACACATTGGGGTGGGGCATCCTTGCCAAGGATTGGGATACCGCCACCCATGCGCTTCGAGCACGCTCATAGTGTTTATTCGCCGAAGCGCGCGAGGAACATCGCGCGCGCTGCGTTCGCGACGTTTGTGAACGTTTCGGCCCAGGCGTCCGCGGCGTCCATGTAGTCGACAAACGCTTTCGCTTGGTCGGTGCTCATGGCTGTCGCCATCGAGGCGGCGATCGCGAGTCGATCTGCCTCGGCGTTGATTTGTGCGCTCATGGTTCGTCTGAAGCCGCGTACGGTTTGGATAGATCCGTCGGCTCCTTGGAGCGTGACTTCGTCGATCTCGACATCGCCCGTGTCGTTGGCGACAAGACGTGTGCCGTCGGGGAGTTCAACCACCGAGGTGGCTTCGGGATAGGTCGAGTGCGCGTCGAAGGTTCCCGAGTCGAGGTTGATGTAGTCGGATCCTCCTGGGCCCGAGGCGTGGATGGCGGAGCCGTCTTGCCATTGAACGACAAGGCGTTGATCGGCGAGGCCTGTTGTTTGAAGATCGCCTCGGGCGAGTGAAGCTTGCGTGCCAACGGAATGGCTTGTGCAACCGACCACGGTGAGGAGTGTTGCGGCTGTTGTAATGAGTGTGCGTGCGTATGCCATCGTTTTTCTCCTTCGATGTTTGATGTTCAGAAGTATCATGCGCGATTGGCGCAGCGATACCACGCGAACGATTAAGAATCGGTTCAGAAAGTGAAGAGAAAGCTTGTAGTCTTAGTGTTCGTGCGCACCGATGCGGATTCGTGATTCTTCGGTGTTGTAGTATTCGTCGAGCACCGTGTGCCAATCGTCGAGCGACTTCACGGCGATGAAGCGTTTGCGGACAATCTCGGCGTCGGGATGATGCGTGGCGAAGCGGATGCCGAACTTTCGCATCATGAGGCTTGCGGTTCGTTCGCCGTTGACAGCGACGGAGAGTTCGAAGTGCGCACGAAGGGCTTGCTGTTGTTCTTCGATCGTTGGTGTGGTGGCTTCCTCGGCGGCCATCATCTGTCGAGCTTGGCGGAAGACCCATGGGTTGCCGATGCAGCCGCGCGCAACGGAGACACCCGAGATACCGGTGTAGGCGAGCATGCGGAAGATGTCTTGGGCAGACCAGATGTCGCCCGAGCCCAGGATCGGGCGGTCGTTGTATCGGGCACGCAGATCACGGAGGAAGGTCCATTTGC
>JBCDAP010000304.1:0-3557 GCA_039185335.1 Planctomycetota bacterium
ACCTGTACTTTGAGCCCGGCATGCCCGAGCTCGAGTACACCGATGTCCTCGAACTTGATCTCTCGACGGTCGTTCCTTCCATCGCAGGTCCGAAGCGCCCTCAGGATCGCGTTGCGCTCACCGACTCCAAGAAGAACTGGCGGAGAGAGCTTGCCGAGACCTTCAAGAAAGGACAGCCGACGGATGACATTGCGTCGAGTCGGTGGCTTGACGGACCGCAGGCGGAGGGCAACGACTGCGGCACAGAAGGCGTGCCCGTGTCGATGGCGGGGCAGACCGGCGAAGTCGAGCACTTCAACCTGCACCACGGCGACATCGTCATCGCCGCCATCACCTCCTGTACGAACACATCAAACCCGGATGTCATGATCGCTGCAGGTCTGGTTGCGAAGAAGGCGAACTCGCTGGGCCTCACACGCAAGCCCTGGGTGAAGACTTCACTCGCGCCGGGCTCCAAGGTCGTGACCGAGTACTACGAAAAGGCGGGTTTGACGGACGACCTCGAAGCCATCGGCTTCCACACGGTCGGCTACGGATGCACCACCTGCATCGGTAACTCCGGTCCGCTTCCCCCCGAGATCGAAGCCGCCGCGACCTCCTCCGACCTTGTCCTAAACTCCGTTCTGTCGGGCAACCGCAACTTCGAGGGCCGGATCTCTCCGCACGTGAAGGCGAACTGGCTCGCGTCGCCGCCGCTCGTTGTTGCGTACGCCATCGCCGGCACGATCGACATCGACCTTGAGAATGAACCGCTCACCAAGACCGCCGACGGCAAGGACATTTATCTCCGCGACATCTGGCCGACTCTCGAAGAGGTTCGCGCGACCCGCGAGGCCGCGGTCACACCCGAGCAGTTCACCGAGAAGTACGCCGACGTGTTCACGGGGAACCCGCAGTGGAACGAGGTGCCCGTTTCAGAGTCCGAGTTGTATCCCTGGTCCGACGCGTCGACCTACGTGCAGAACCCGCCATTCTTCGAAGGAATGACCGATGAGGTCCCGCCCACCCAGCCCATCAACGGTGCCCGCGTGCTCTGCCTGCTCGGCGACTCGGTGACAACAGACCACATCTCACCAGCTGGTCCGATCGCCGAAGATTCGCCTGCCGGGAAGTTCCTGCTCTCGAAGGGTGTCGCGAAATCACAATTCAACGCCTACGGCACGCGTCGCGGCAACGACCGCATCATGACGCGTGGCACCTTCGCCAACGTCCGTGTCCGCAACCAAGTCGCCATCGGCGCTGACGGATCTATCCCAGAGGGCGGCTGGACACGCGACTTCACACAAGGCAACACGCTCGAAGACGCGCCCGTCACCTGGATCTACGACGCCTCGCTCAACTACAAGGAAGCAGGCACGCCGCTGGTCGTCCTCGCCGGTAAGGACTACGGCATGGGCTCATCACGCGACTGGGCCGCAAAGGGCACCAAGCTCCTTGGTGTCAAGGCCGTGATCGCCGAGTCGTACGAGCGCATCCACCGCTCGAACCTCGTCTTTATGGGTGTGCTTCCCCTCGTGTTCCAGAACGGGCAGAACGCTCAGAAGCTTGGTCTGCGTGGTGATGAGACTTTCGACATCAAGCTCCCTGATCCGATCGAGCCGCAGTGCGAAGTCCCGGTGGTCGCGACAAAGCCCGACGGGACTACCGTCGAGTTCACCTGCGACGCTCGCCTCGATACCGCGGTCGAAGTCCAGTACTACACCAACGGTGGAATCCTCGACACCGTCATCCGCAAGAAGCTCAACGAAGCCAAGCAGCCCGCTTGAAGCCCTGGTTCTCTCTGACTCCGTGTGCCGCTGGTAGCTCGTCTACCAGTGATCTGGGGTGGGTTTACACAAACGAGCGCTAGGGGGCAAGCCATCAGTGCTCGTCGTCATCCGTCGATCTTGAGAGGTAGACGGTTTCTTTGTGCGGATCAATCACCGAGCATCCGGCGCATAACGAAATAAGCAATCGCAATAAAGAACGGAGCGGTTGCGAGCAACGCCTTAAAATTGCGATAGTCGGATGGAGTATCCGAATCTGAGTAAGCGTCGTACATCTCTGATTCTTCGGCTTCATACGGATCTTCGCCTGCGACGATCATCCGCAGCGGCTCGTCGAGTTCCATCGGGTGCCCGATCCAAGCGAGCAGCCCTTGGCCATTGACAATCATGACGGTCGGGATGCCGGTCTGATCGGTCGCATCCATGTAGGCCTCGGCGGTCTGCCCTTTGATGTCCTTACCAACCGTCCAGGTGATCTTGCCGGCTTGCTCGGGTGGGTTCATGACGAAACGTCTGGGAGTCGTGCTGCCGCCTCTGGGCCAAATGGCGATGCCGACAACCTTCACGTTCTCATCTTCATACTGCTCCTGAATCGACCGCAGGTGCGGCATCGATTGAATGCACGGACCACACCAGGTTGCCCAAAAATCCAACACGTAAATGGTGCCGGGTTCAAAGCTTTCTGCTTTCCCGTTCTTCAACCAACTCACATGCTCGAGCGGCGGCGCGGGGTCGCCGATCGACAACGCGGTGTCCCACTGAGCCAAAGTCGCAGTGCTGAGCACCGAAACAGAAATGAGTGCAAACACGAATCGATGAATTGTCTTCATTACCAGGTCCCTCCGGCATCAAAGGTCTTTCTCCGGCAGCACATCTGCCTCAGCACGGACTATACACCACCGAATCCTGGAGATGCTGGTTTTCTAGGAATCAGTGCCATCGGGCCTTCGAGATTTCCCGCCCGTGCGTTCAATTCGTCTAGATGTGTCTTCCAGTCTGTGTGGCACAGTTCGACTAACTCAAGATCGGCGTATTCGTCAAGATGACGCTCGATGAGTTCTTCCGGGCTCATTGAGCCCAAGAAGCGTTGATAGCGAGAAGAGTGAATAGATGTGACTCAGATCAATGCCTTCATTGATCGTATGGACGCTCCAGCCCTCTGATGTGAAGCTGCAAGCTTCAAATTGACACATCTTTGGGTTGATTGATGTTGTGGCGAGCACAACCAGCGTTCGGCGATCATCGGTTACCCAGATCGCTTGCCAGGTCCATGTGAATGGAAGAACTTGGGTCCGACTGAATCCAAGGAGTGTTAGTCCGGGCCATTCCTCGATCTCGTGAAGCTTGCTGCCCATAGACAAGCGGAATTGTTGCGGAAGCTTTTCGATCCGGTCAAACCAGACTGCTGGCCGATCTCCAGCTTGTCGCTTTGTAATCAAGCCGATCGCGATACCGATCAGAGGAAACACCATCGACCGACAACGAAAGAGCATCAATCCGGCGAAGCCGATCGCAAAGATCCCAACGGGATGCCACCAGTTCATTAGTGGTCAGCTCCTGTCCTCAGGTTCTTCTCGACCTTCATCTGCACGAGATCAACCATCAGCGCGAACGCCATCGCGGTGTAGATGTATCCTCGCGGCACGTGCACCTGGAAGCCATCGACGACGAGCAGGAACCCGATCATCACCAGAAAACTGATCGCAAGCACCTTGATGTTTGGGTGCTTCTTCACAAAGCGCGAGAGCGGACCGCTGAACACCATCATCACACCGATCGCGAGCATGACCG
>JBCDAP010000305.1:0-3541 GCA_039185335.1 Planctomycetota bacterium
GAGTTATGAAAAAACTCCTGTTTCAGGATTCTGTCTGATTTCGTCCTATGTCCCGTCTGCGATCACTTTGCCATGAAACAAAAGTACCGCCCGGTCGGCAACCCGTTCCGCCGACAGGAGATCGTGGGTCACCACGATCGAAGTGACCGACAGCTCCTGCTGGAGCTTCACGATCAGATCGTTAATCCCGTCGGCCCGGGAAGGATCAAGACCAGTTGTCGGCTCGTCGTACAGGATGACCTCGGGCTCGAGAATAACCGCACGAGCGAGCGCCACACGCTTCTGCTGTCCGCCCGAGAGCTTCGCAGGCATCCGTGATTCGATGCCCGCAAGGTCAACGAGTTCTAGCATCCGCGAGACTCGGTCGGCACGTTCCTTTTTGCTCAGATCGGTGTGCTCACGGAGCGGGAATTCGAGGTTTTGTCCGACAGTCATGGAATCGAACAGGGCCGAGAGCTGGAAGAGGAAACCAACACGCCGACGGATCGATCGCATCTCGTGTTCTCGGAGTTGGTCTACGCGCGTCCCCGCAAACCAGACCTCGCCCGCGTCTGGGCGTAGCAACCCGATGATGTGCTTGAGCATGACGCTCTTGCCAGAACCTGATGGGCCGAGCACAACAGTGGTCCGTTCACGTTCGATATCCAGCGAGAACCCATCGAACACCGTGAGATCACCAAAGGATTTATCAACCTCGCGAAAGGAAACCACAACATCCCCTTCTCGGCCGTGCTCAGGTTGTTCAAGACTCGCTCCGGGCATGTCCCACACTATCGCTTATCATCGTCTTCCATGCCTGACGAGCCGAATCCAGCAGATCCGCAGCGCAGAGAAATCGGCCGCACGGTGATCCACAAGGGCGCCAAGTTCGACTTCGAGCAACTCACACTGACCACGCCCAGCGGGCGAACGATCACACGAGAGGTTGTGAACCATCCTGGCGCGGTCTGCATCCTGCCGATACTGGAGACGGCAGAAGGACCCAAAATTGTGCTCATCCGCAACGACCGATTCGCGCTGGGGGAAACGCTCTGGGAGTTACCTGCAGGCACCAGGGAAGTCGGCGAGGAGCCGATCGTGACCGCCGCCCGCGAACTCGAAGAGGAGACGGGATATGTGGGTGCAACCATCGAACCTCTGGGCTGGTTCTATACAACGCCGGGCATGACGAACGAAGCCATGCACTGCTACCTGGCTACAGGGCTTTCTGCCTCTGAGCAGCAGCTCGAAGCGGACGAAAGGATCACCGTACACCCGACGCCCCTCAATCAGGCGCTCAAAATGCTCGATGATCAAGAGATACGTGACGGCAAAGCGATCGTCACCTTCCACCTCGCGCTCCGCCAGGGCAAACTGCCGGGAGTCTCATCGGCTTGATCTATAACGATTCCCAGCACGATCCTCCGAAGACCCCGTGGGGCACGGTTGCAGACCGTCTTCTCGATGATCCTTCGAACCCTGCCGGATGGTCGTTCGGAGTGTTTCGGCTGAAGGACTTCGAACTCAGGATCCATTTGGCAACGCCAGTATTCCTGATCGCGCTGCTGCTGTCATCGATCGTTCCCGGCAACCCTGGGTTGCTGTACGCGGGCTTGCTGACGATCGGTCTCGTGCTCGCGTTGATTGTGCACAGCGCGGGACGCCTTCTCGCCGCGAGGCTTACCGGCTCCGCTTGCCACCGCATCGTTCTGCTTCCCTGGGGCTCGCTCCCGCTCTGGCACGCCGACAGCCCCAGAGGCGACATGATCACCGCGGCGGGTGGAGTCATCGCTCTCGCGCTTGTCTATGCCTCAACTGCGACCACGCTGTCTCTCCTGGATTATGCAGAGCTTATCGCTCCCAACCCCTTCGACCTCCGCGCCACACTGAATTCGATCGAAGCGTACAACCAACCCGTCTTGCTCCAGACCGTCACCGCGATCTTCCTGCTCCAGACCGCTGTGTTCGCGATCGCGGCGATCAACGCGCTCCCCATCTTTCCCTACGACGGCAGCATGTTCGCTCGTGCTATCGCATCACCGCGCATCGGCACCGAGAACGCCACGGTCATCCTTGCCAACGCGGGTGTGATCCTCGGTGGCTTGCTGCTCCTTGCCGGTATCGCACTGCAATCCGTTCCGGTGCTGCTTATCTCGGGTATCGGCATCGCGACATCTTGGATCGAACGCCGGCGTCCGCAAGCACTTGACGAACTAATCGAGATGCAATCGCCCGAAACACTTCGCGAATCAACCGAACAAAGAGCTCAGGAGCAACGCGAACAGGAACAGCAAGAACTCGATCAGTTGCTCGAGAAGATCTCCGACTCTGGGCTCGACTCTCTGACCCGCAAGGAACGGAAGCGGCTCGAATTCCTCCGTACGCGATAATCCCACCCCGTCACCGCCAGCGCTTTGCAGGGAGGGTTTCGTTTGGGGTATCTTGGTCCGATTGAGCGCTGGCGCAGCGTTCACCGATTGACTTATTTAGGGAACCACCCGGCCCATGCCCGCGATTACCTCAGACGCACATTCTTTCAGTATCGACACCAAGCGGATCTGGGTGGTCTCCGGGACGGTCCACATGCATCGCGTGCCGAGCGAGTCCTGGCGCGCTCGCCTCCTCGACGCGAAACGGGCCGGCCTAAACACCATCGAGACACCCGTGCTTTGGTCCGCATGCGAGCCGAGACCGGGCGGATTCGACTTTAAGGGCCAGAACGATGTCAGCAGGTTCCTTGAGATCTGCTCCGAGCTTGGGCTGCGCGCGATCCTCCGCATCGGCCCTTGCGTGGGCGACGCGTACGACATGGGAGGCATGCCGCCTTGGCTGATCGATATCTGTGAAGGACGTCTTCGCACAAACGACACAGAGTTCCTCGCTCGATGCTCGACCTGGTACTCGAAGCTCGCGAGCGAAATCAAGAAACATCAGATCACCGCGCCCGCAAGCTCCGCTCACAGACCCGTCATCGCGGTACAGATCGAGCACGAATGGTGCTGTGACGATCCCGAACTCGCAACAAGCTATCTCGGTCAGCTCAACCGCTTGGCCCGCGAAGCCGGCATCGTGGTCCCCGCCATCAACAGAAACAACGCCTATGCCAAAGCTGAGGGCGAGATCGACGGATGGGCGGGCGACGAGCACCTGTTCGCCATCACACGCCAGCTCCGAACCGTGTCACCGAGCGATCCGCGGATGGTCATCGGGTTGCTCACTTCGCGTCACGACGCTTGGGGGGAAGCAGCTCGTTCGGAGAAGACCGCAGGCGAGGCAACACGCAACGCGTGCGAAGTCCTCGCTGCAGGCGGGCAGTTCAACCTCGACCCGTTCGTTTCCGGCGTGAACTCCGCTTTCATGGGCGGCAGGCTCGGAGCCGGCGCTCACCGCTTCAGCCCAGCCGAGGTCGACGCAGCAGCACCAGTCGGTGTCTCAGGAGAAAAGCGTGCCTCCTACCACGCACTGCGACGCATCTGTATGTTCGCCTCATCCTTTGAGCGTGTCTTCGCCGGGCTTGATCCAACAGATCATGCCGCCGTTGTTTCTCCAGAAGCGCTGCTCA
>JBCDAP010000306.1:0-3537 GCA_039185335.1 Planctomycetota bacterium
CCCGAAGTCCTCGGGGATGCTCGGCAGATTAAATCGGCTGTTCTCGCCCGCGTAGAAGTGGCCGCTCTGGAGTCCGACCAGCCCCGGGTTCAAGTTAAGCCCACCCGAGAACCCGTTTCCGCAGCCCTCGAAAGCAACCGAGGCGTCAAGGTGCCCGATTTCGTAGCGAGTGGAGTCGGGCCAATCCGCCTCAACTCCAAACCGGAATACGATCTCATCGCTGACTTGCTCGAACGTCTCGCTTGAGAGCGAGCCGGCAAGCGTGCCTGCCATGGCGAGTGCTATGAGGAGATTTGGAGTTCGCATGCTGATCACCTCGGCCTCGCAAAGTCTTCACCCGCGATCACCAGTTCCGCGATCAGCTCGGCGCGTGTCGCGGCGACATGCCCGTCGTAGAACAGCTCGTTCGACCAACCCTCACGCTCGTGGCGTAGCGGGTCGCCAGCAAATCCTGGTTCTTCCACATCGACCTCGTCACCGCCGAAGCGGCCTGGTTCGATATCGTTCAGCACAGCGGCCCAACGTTCGGCGGCGCTCGGGCCGGCGGTCCAATTGGTGACCTCAGTGTGGTCTGATCCGAGCGCCGGAGCCCGCCAGTCTGCGGTGACGAACAGCAGGCGTGTGCCGGTATGGTCTCGCACACTCGACCGTTTCGAGTAGTCAGCCACGATCCGTCCTCCTCCGAACGGATTCAGCGGGTCGGCCTCGAAGATCGGTTGCATGAGGTACAGATTGGGGATGTAGCTGGAGCCGCCGTTCTCAAGACGATCGCTGCCTTGCGGGTCGGCTGGGCAGAGGCGGATCCGATCGAGTTCGGTTCGTTCCAGGGCTGCCCCGTCTACAGCATCGGGTGATCCAGTTGCGCGATCGTTGAGGTAGGGCGCGAGTGTAAAGATCCATGACTCGCGCTCGGCGTTGTCGTGTGTGGACCTAGGCATGAGGCCGTCGTTGTCGTCCATGTAGAGATGGAAAGCCAAGCCAATCTGCCGCATATTGGACGCCGACTGAGCTGAGAGGGCCGCGGTACGGGCTCCAGACATAGCCGGCAGGAGAAGCCCGATCAGCAGCCCGATAATGGCGACGACCACCAACAACTCAACGAGCGTGAAAGCACGGCTGCAGAGATACCTGGGGCGGGTGGAGTTGGTGGACCTCGTCGCCATGGATAAATGATAAACGATTATCATTTATTGTCAAAGAGATTCGGAAAAAAATCCCAAGAATGAAATCGAGCGAAGGATGCCGTAGAGTCTTTGGTTCGACTCCCCCCTGCTCGCGGCCGGGCCCATGCAGGGCAGCCGACGCGAACCTGGTCAGGTCCTGACGGAAGCAGCCATAAGCGAGGGGCACCGGTGCAAGGTCGCCTGGTCGCGAGCAGGGTGGAGTTGAACTCAGGGGATCTTCACGCAGACCTGCGTTAGTCGGGATCCATCGTGGGCAGAGCTGTTTGATACCACGGGCCTGTACACGAATAGTCGCTCGTTTCCATTGCCCTTTAGGATGTCGATCAGGCAATCAGAGTCCAGCATTTTTCCCTGTTCATCGCCGGCGTTGTGTTGCCAGTCGATCCTCCACGCGTCCGCTGTGGGGTGTGCAAACCCGGTTCCGATTGACTCGCCGCCTTCCCACTTCACGGTGAGTGACATTCCATCGAGAACTGGATTGTTGCCAACGTTGTAGAAAATCAATCGATCAAACACAATTCTTGGATAGTCCTCGTTGTTTGCTTGAATAGTGGCGTTTAGAGCCCATTCATCAGCTTTGCTGCATTCAAACGACCAATTCATCACCCGCGCTGCGATTAGGTCGCCTGAGACAAAAATCCCTGGCAAGGTCGGCTGTTTTGGTGGGTAATACGTGAGTTTCTCCATCAGCTCAGACTACATCACCATTGCTAAACTGTCTTCCAACACCATGTCTTACACAGTCCTTGCCCGAAAATACCGCCCGACCACCTTCGATGAGACTGTGGGTCAGGGTGCGATCGCTCGCACCCTTGCCTCGGCGATCGAGAACAATCGTGTTGCTCACGCCTATCTCTTCGTAGGGACGCGTGGTGTCGGGAAGACCACAACGGCTCGCGTCTTTGCCAAGGCCCTCAATGGTGGGTCTGAAGAGGTAGACGCCGCGATCATGTCGGGGCAGGACACGGATGTGATCGAGATCGACGCCGCGTCGAACACGGGGGTGGATCAAGCTCGCGAGCTGATCGCCAACGCGGCGTATCGTCCGCTCCGCGGCAAGCACAAGATCTACATCATCGACGAGGTTCACATGCTCTCGACCGCAGCGTTCAACGCGCTGCTCAAAACCCTCGAAGAGCCGCCGGAGCACGTCAAGTTCATCCTCTGCACGACCGAGACGCACAAGGTTCCTGCGACCATCCAGTCGCGTTGCCAGCGGTTCGATTTCCGGAATCTCGGGACGAAGGAGATTGCCGATCACCTCGCGTCGGTGCTTTCGTCTGAGGACATTAAAGCCGAGTCCGACCTGCTCCACGAGGTGGCCCGCCTCGGCAACGGTTCGATGCGAGACGCGCTCTCTCTGATGGATCGAGTCATTGCGGCTGCCGAGCCCGGATCGCTGCTGACCCTCCCGCTGCTGGAAGATTTGCTGGGGCTGCCGGATCGTGCGCTTATTACGACGCTGATCCGTGCGATTGTTTCTGCCGACACTGCTGCGGCTTTGGAACACTTTGATGCTCTCGCCGCTCGTGGCACGGCGCTTGATCAAACGCTCGAGCAGCTTGTGGTTCGTTTCCGAGACCTCATGATCATCTCGGCGTGTGGCCCGGAGACCGAACTCGTTCCACTCACCGAAGAAGCTCGTGTGGAAGCGACTGATCTGGCAGGGCACTTCGACGCCGCTGGGCTTTGCCACATGATCGCGCTGTGCGAATCGGTTCAGCGTCTTTCCAAGCAGTCATCGACTCCGCGTGCGTTGGCCGACGCGTTGATCGTTCGTCTTGCGATGACCGAGCACATCGCGGATGTCGCGGCTCTGGTGGCGAGCGGAGGGCCGCCATCAAAAAAAGCTTGAAGGCGAGGGCGGAGTCACCCGCCAGGCCCTCGCCGCCACCTCCTGTGTCTGCTCCTCCGCCTAAGCAGGAAACGCGAGCAAGCACTCCGCTTGCCAAGGCGCGATCCGAAACACCGGCTAGCTCAGCCAATGTGCGCACGACCGCCGAAATTGCGGACCTCGCTGCGTTGTGGCCCCGGATTATCGAGGCCGCTTCGCAGAGCGCTGGGATGTCGACCGCGATCAAGGATGTGACGCCCGGTTTGCAGTCGGCCGATACCTTCGAACTCAAGCTCTTCAATTCGGCCCGCGAGAAGTTTGTTCGTTCACGCCTTTCGGACATCCAGCAGATTGTCGAGCAGGTCGCCGGTCGGACAATCAAGATCCGTCTCGCGGTCGAGCGGCGTGACACTGCGTCGGTGACTGAGACGAAGGCGTCTTCGGAGAGGATCAGCGAGGTGATGGAAGACCCTTTGGTGCAACACGCGGTCGAGCTGTTCGAGGGGCGTATTGTTGAAG
>JBCDAP010000307.1:0-3534 GCA_039185335.1 Planctomycetota bacterium
AGCGCCTTCTCTTGATAATAAAGATCTTCGAAGTTGGCCCGGCTCGCCTTGAAACCATCAGTGCTCGAGTTCGCCAGATTGTTCGCAATAATGTCCAGCTTCGTAGATAGGGCATTCAACCCCGTCGCCGACGATTGCAACGCCATAATGGCCATATCGAACTCCTTTCGCGATCACCCACCGGCGCTCCGCGCCGGCAAACCTCACTCCACTAAACGCAACACCTGTGCCATCGATCAGCTCACCCGTCCCAATCTCGAGATCGCCAACTGCATCGATTCATTCAGAATGCCAACCATCCCGAGATTGCTCGAAGCAGCGCGACCCGCGTTCGTCACACCCATCATGGTGCGAACAGCGTTCACCGCCGACTGCTCAACAGTGTGCGATCGGACACGAGCTCCCGACACAGCACGCTGCTCGATCTGTCCGAGTGTCGGGTGGAAAAGACCATGGCCAAAGCTGCGCATCGCTTTGGCTTCAGGAACATCGACAACACCGAGCTGGCCGACAGCTGTCCCTTGCTGAACAACCGAACCATCATCGCGAATCTCGATATCAACCCCAGGAACAACCGCAATCGGTTCCCCATCTACGCTGAGCACCTCTTCACCCGTTGCCGCGTGAACCAAGCGTTGGCTCTGCGCATCCACCAGCATCCGCCCATCACGGGTCAACCCGATCGGCTGCTCCGCATCGTCCATCATGACCATCAGATAGCCCTCACCGAGAAGAGCAACATCAAGCGGATTGCCGGTCTCCTGCAACGCGCCCTGTGTCGTCGAGACGCGCGTGGCCGTTGGCATCACACCCGCCCCGAGCGTGTCGAGTAGCTCGGCCGAGTCGATGTACCCGAGCTGATCCTCTTCCTTCACATTCGCACGCTGGCGAACCGCAATACCCAGCGGCTTGAAACCGACAGTATCCACGTTCGCCAAGTTGTTCGACATCACGTCCATGCGCGCCATATTCGTCAGAGCGCCGGAAGCCGCGGTGTAGAAGCCGTAATTCATAGTTTCACCATCCGATCGAGCGACGAAGAATTGCCACAACTGACATCACCGGACCACGCCTGCGTCTCGGCAGTGTGGCGAGCGAGTCAACCAACGAGCACCACTCGCTAGCCGTCAGTCGGTGACTGTCGTTCGAGCAGCGGACGGTGCCCACATCAGGCACCGTCCGGTCCGCATCGTCATCAAGGTCCAGCTTGGGCTCATCCGTGAGCTTCCACCGGCGAGAAACCGGGCAATCCATCGCCCAGGCATCTTCGTCCCATAGCGTCTTGCGTCCGAACAGTTCGCGCATCGAAGGCCTCCTGCCAACGCGAGTGTGAATCCACGAATCCAATCGCAACACGCGTGCCAAAGCAGACCGCTAGACCCACTCCACCATCGACCGAGCCCCTAAATCACCTTGTTGCGCTCTCGTGCGCGTAAGATGCGCCCATGCAGCGTCGCGATGAGCCCATCCGTGAATTCAAACGCCCGTCAGCCCACGAGCTGCCGCAGTCGGCAGAACGATTCCTCACCACCCTCAAGATCGAAGCCGGTCTCTCCACCAACACCCTCAACGCCTATCGAGGCGACCTCCGCGATCTGTGCGCCCATCTGATCAAAGAAGGAGAACCCGCATCCGCAGCCGATCTCTCCTCGGTCACGCCCACGATCCTGTCCGACCACTTTGGCTCGCTGCGACGCGAACACGAATTGTCACCAACATCAGTGACACGCCACCTCGCCTGCATGCGCCTGTTCTTCAAATGGATGGTCAGCGAAGGATTCATGACCAAGAGCCCAGCGGAGATACTCGATCGCCCAGCGCAGTGGAAGAAACTCCCGAAAGACATCTCAGCGATCAAAATAAAAAAACTGCTCGAAGCACCCTTGGCAGGTGTTCCTCACGACCAAACTCCACCCCCACTCTTGCTCCGTGACTATGTGCTGCTGGAACTCTTGTACTCCTGCGGCCTTCGAGCCTCAGAAGCAGCTGACCTCACCGTCGACGCCTACCTCCCCACGCTCGCCGTCATCCGTGTCACCGGCAAAGGAAGCAAGCAGCGACTTGTTCCATTCGGCCTCCCCGCCGGCGACGCCATCGAACTCTGGCTCAAGGAAGGCCGACCTCAGCTCGCCCAACCCGACGGACGAGACACGCACGCCCAGCCTTCCTCGACCGTGCCCGAAGCACCCCTCGGGCCTCGCCTGCTCCTGTCACGCACAGGAAGAGCACTCACTCGCGCCGCCGTCTGGGGAATCGTCAAAAAGCACGCCAAGAGCGTCGGCATAGACGAGGCTTACCCGCACATGCTCCGCCACTCGTTCGCGACGCACCTCCTGCACGGCGGAGCCGACCTCCGTGTCGTCCAAGAACTCCTCGGACACACATCGATCAACACCACACAGGTCTACACCCACGTAGATGAACCACGCCTCAAAGAAACGCACAAAAAGTTTCACCCCAGAGGGTGATCAAAGCGACTCAATCCGAATCGATCACCGGATTCGGACGCACGAAGCCCATGTCGTCGAAACGGATCATGTATTCACGATCGATCAAGCGATCCGGGATCGGGAAGTCGGTCGAAATCACCTGCGCACCGGATGACTTCGCGGCTTCGAAACGCGCATAATCTCGTTCACGAGCTTCCCGCAGACCAGCATCCGCTCGGGTACGAACCATGAATCCTCGGCGAACGAGGCTCCGAATCTTGTCGTGATCGCGGATCGGGTTGTTGATAATGAAGAACGCCGCGGTGTCTTCGGAATCATTGCCCGTGGTGAAGAAGACGCCGCCCTTCGTACCGGGGCGTGCTTCGAGATAGGCGGACTTGGGAGAGCCGCCCTGATCGAGCACCCAGACGTACTTACCTCGAGCGTGATCGAGCGAAGGCCAACCACCAGCCAGCACACCCTCTCGGAGCGTTTCACGTCCCAAACGCACGTCATCAGGAACCAAGAGATGATCGCCGAGCGCTTCGCGGATGATTGTGTCGAGATTGTCCATCGCCTCGACGTCGAAGCCAATCGCCACAGTTCCTCCTTCCATCCATGGATCACCCTCCTTCGTGTTCACGGTGATAACGATGGGATGATGATCCGGATTGGCCGTGGACCAGCTGCGGAGCTCCACAAGAGCATCCCGAAGATCGAGATTCCACGTGCGATAGTCAAAATCGCAGTCGTGAATAACCTTAAAGCCGGGTGCATGAATATCCCCGCCGCCGCCGTGATCGAGCGGGGTGATCCCAGCCATCCGTAGCATGGCCATTCCGAGTGGGCTCGCGTAAGCACCACCATCGGGATCGTTGAAGACGTCCAGCTCGAGCGAACGGATACCGAGGTTCAGCTGATCGCGGAGGGGGAGATGGGCATAATCAACGCTTCCGAGGTCACGACCGCCGCCGCTTGCAGCAGCCACCAGCGCTCCATCGATCGATCGTTTGTACGAATTATGCGTACCGACGACCTGAAAGTGCGTGATCGGCGGAGCGCTCACACAACCAGCAAGTGTGAAGAGAGCGCAGATCAGGGCAAG
>JBCDAP010000308.1:0-3534 GCA_039185335.1 Planctomycetota bacterium
CTATGAGCGGTTGTGTGTCGCCCAGCATCTGGCTGAGGTCGATCCAGTCATTGAATGCATCGATCGAAAAGCGACGACCCGGGGTAACACGTTCCCCCGTGTTGTTCCGGATGCTTTCGAAAGCATCGCGTGCGGGTGGATACAGCTCGATGAGATCTTCGATGTTGGACAGCATGAACGAGGCGCGGACACCACCCATGCTCTGATCGTGTTTCTCGATGTTCTTCCAGAGCCAGGTGAATTCTCGGGTGGCTGCACCGAACTCGTTGAGGCGGATGAGCTCTCTTGCGTAACTGAGACGGGCACCCATATCGCCCTTGCTGCCTTTCTTTTTGAGATCGAGCACTTCGCGGGGAAGTCTTGCCTCAAGGACGGCTTCGAGTTTGTGTGGTTCGAACAATCGCAGTCGGGTGTCTTCGGACCATGCGAGGAGTGAATCGGGGTGATCGTACTCCTTGAGCTGGGAGATCAGTTCGCCGTCGTGATAAGCGAGCACTGCGGGAAGGGTTCTGATGCCGAGCTCTTTGGCTTCTTCGGTGCTTTCGTCGAAGTCTATGTGCTTCACGATGGCGTGCTTGCTCATCCAGTTTGTGACTTCTTTGTCGGGCCAGACTTCTTTCTCCATGAACTGGCTCGCGCCTGTCCAATCGGCGGAGACATAGACGAGGAGCAGGCGCGCCTCTTCTTTCGCTTGTTTCGAGGCGTTCTCGAAGCTCAGGGGTGTGAAATCAGTGGCGGTTGCCTGAGTGGCAAGGGCTATCGCTGCAGCGATCAGGCTGGTGTGCAGGGCTATCGGGTGCTTTGCTCGCATGGGTTCTTTCTCCTTTTGGCGGATCTCACTGGATAGTATGTTCCCTTCTTCGTGTACCGCCAAGCCAGATTACGGATTACCTCATGCCGACCGAACTTGAATCATCCCAAGACGTGAAATCCATGGACGAGATTATGTCGCTGTGCAAGCGGCGTGGGTTTATCTATCCGGCGTCAGAGATTTACGGTGGGATCAATGGTTTCTGGGACTACGGGCCGTTGGGGGCGCAGCTGAAGAAGAACCTGCGTGATGCGTGGTGGCAGGATGTGGTGATGTTGGGTTGTTGCGGTCAGGTTGGGCCGGACGGTGAAGCGATCGAGATCGTGCCGGTCGATACGTGCATTATTCAGAACCCGAAGGTTTGGGAGGCGTCGGGGCACGTTGGTGGGTTCAACGATCCGATGGTGGACTGCAAGGAGAGCAAGAAGCGGTACCGCGCGGATCACTTGGTGTGTCTCGGGCAGAAGGGGGATACGACTGGCCAGATTTATGCGTATGTCGAGAATGATGATGCGTCGCTCGCTTCGGCGTTGAAGAAGCTCAGCAAGTACGCGAAACAGGAGCTGACGATCGGCGATGTTGATACTTGTTCGTTTCTTGAGCTTTCGGCTGAGGAGCGTGCAATCACGGTTGGGCCGGATGTGAATGAAAAGGGGACGCTGACGGAGCCACGGGCGTTCAACTTGATGTTTCCGACGGTGATCGGCGCGACGGGAGATGCTGAGGAGAACAAGGCGTACCTTCGGCCCGAGACGGCGCAGGGCATCTTTGTGAACTTCAAGAATGTGGTGGATACGACGCGGGTGAAGCTGCCTTTCGGGATTGCGCAGACGGGGAAGGCGTTCCGCAATGAGGTAACGCCGCGGAACTTCACGTTTCGGTCGCGCGAGTTCGAGCAGATGGAGATCGAGTTCTTCTGCCACGAGAGCGAAGTGGAGCAGTGGTACCAGTTTTGGCGGGACTGGCGGATGCAGTGGTGGCAGGAGCTCGGGTTGGCGGGTGACAACTTGATCATGCGCGAGCATGATGCCGATGAGTTGGCGCACTACGCGAAGGACGGTGCGGGGACGGCGGACGTGGAGTACCGGTTTCCGTTTACGGCGCCGGGGTATGGCGAGCTGGAGGGGATCGCGCACCGCTCGAACTTCGATCTGACGCAGCACAAGGAGCATTCGGGCGCGAAGCTGGAGTATCTGGATACGACGCGTGGCGAGCTGGCGAAGAACGGGCAGCCGAAGGGCGAGCGGTATTTGCCGCATGTGATCGAGCCCTCGGCGGGTTTGGATCGCGGTGTGTTGGCGTTGTTGTGCGAGGCTTACACGCCGGATCCTGAGCGTCCTTCGAAGGTGTTTATGAAGTTCCATCCGAGGATTGCGCCGATCAAGGCGGCGGTGTTTCCGCTGGTGAACAAAGACGGCATGCCGGAGAAGGCGCGCGAGCTGCACGCGATGCTCGTGAAGCGGTTCGGCACGCTTGGCATGATCGATTTCGACGCGAAGCAGTCGATCGGCAAGCGGTACGCGCGCATGGACGAGGCGGGATGCCCGTTCTGCTTCACGATCGATGGCGAGACGCTCGACGAATCTTCTGAGAACTTCGGCACGGTGACAACACGCGATCGAGATACGCTCGAGCAGGAGCGGATTAAGATCAAGGATGTGCCTGGGTTCTTGGCGGAGAAGCTCGGGCTGTGAGGGCAAGAGTTATGCGTACGCCGAAGCAGGAGCATCAGAGCGGACGCAAAGCGGCGAAGCGCGTGTTGATGTCGATGATGCTGTCGGCGGCAACGTTTGGTTGTGTCGGCGCGAAACGGGAGTTGCCGGCGGGCGTCGTGCGTGAGTCGTTCGACTTTGTGCATGGCGCGAGTGTTTCGTATCTGCGTTCGGGCGATCCGAGCGGGCGTCGTGTGATTTTCGTGCACGGGACGCCGGGTGATGCGACGAATTTCGAGCACTTTCTCGTGCCGGCACTCGCGATCGAAGGTGTAGAGGCGGTATCGATCGACCGTCCGGGGTTTGGCGAGAGCCGAGGGACTGGGCGGGTGACGTCGTACGCGGAACAAGCGGCGGCGATCGAGGCGTTGTTGGTCGAGCGGCACGGGAAATGGCCTGTGCTGGTGGGGCATTCGCTGGGCGGGCCGATCGTGTCATGGGCCGCGGCGGCGTATGCGGAGCGTGTCGACGGGCTGGTCATCGTCGCCGGGAATCTGGATCCCGAATTGGAGCAGCCGAGGTGGTACAACCAGGCTGCAAAGTTCCCGCTGGTGTCGGCGTTCATCGGAGAATCCATGCGCACCAGCAACGACGAGATTCTCGCCGCTCCGCACGAGACCTCGCTGCTCGATGCGATGGTTAGGCAGATCACGGCGCCGACGGTTGTGCTGCACGGGACGCGCGATTCGCTTGTACCGGTCGAGAACGCGGACTACATCGAGCGTTCGTTTACGGGGACGAGCGTTGACAAGCGGATCTTGGAGGGGGAGGGGCACCTGATACCATGGCGGCGTTCCGAGGTGATCCGTGAGGCAATCGTGGATGTGCTGGGCGGAAAATGAAAACAAAGAAGGGGACGGGAATGGAAGATCGAGAGAACTCGAAGATCGGTGCCTCGCTGGCGGATGTTGTGGCAGTCGGGTTGCGGCTGTTTGTGCTGTGGCTGTTGATGCTGAACTTGCCGTTCTACGTTGATTTGATACCAAGCTTGCCGTGGGGCGGGCAGATCCA
>JBCDAP010000309.1:0-3529 GCA_039185335.1 Planctomycetota bacterium
ACGGCGCGTTCATGACCGCAAATCTTTTGGCTCATAGCGACCTGTTCAAAGCCGGCGTGGCTCGGAGTGGAGCCTATAACCGAACCCTGACACCATTTGGGTTTCAGAGTGAGCGGCGAACGTTGTGGGAGGCTCGAGATGTTTACTTCTCGATCTCGCCTTTCATGCATGCAAACAAGATCAAGGAACCGCTGCTGTTGATTCATGGCGAGAATGACAACAACTCAGGCACGTTCCCGATGCAGTCGGAGCGTCTGTACCACGCTGTGAAAGGTCACGGAGGGACGGTTCGCCTCGTCATGTTGCCGCACGAGAGCCACGGCTATCGAGCCCGAGAGTCGGTTTTGCATGTACTCGCGGAACAGATCGAGTGGCTGGATCGTCATGTCA
This sequence comes from Planctomycetota bacterium, assembly GCA_039185335.1. Lineage (GTDB taxonomy): Bacteria > Planctomycetota > Phycisphaerae > Phycisphaerales > UBA1924 > JBCDAP01. Next base: position 391 of record JBCDAP010000309.1, read on the forward strand.
AAGGCAAAGTACCTTCAAGTCAATAGGCAGCTTACTCCCATGGGCTACAACCTCTTGGGCTACCTGTGCAAAGGAGGCGGAAAGAGAAAGTAGACTAAAAGGCGCATGATGTTCGTCGGTTGCGATCAACTGAAAACGCCGTCCGGATACAGCGCGAGAGACTGTTTGTTGTATCGGGGATCGGGCTTTGCTCTTTGCTCGGCCTTGGTTCAATTGCGATCGATCGCTGCTCCCGTCGATCCCGGTGAACCCGTGTGGAGGCCGTGCCAGGACATTTGAGCTTTGTCCGACATTGTTTGCCGGCGCTGATGATACACGAGTGTGAACTGGTCGAGGTCTTCGCTTTTAGCGAAGTTGAACGGCCATTGGTCCCTGGCAACCATCTCCTCGGTGACCGTGTAGTAGTTGTCAAGCCCGCCGGCATCAATGAACATTCCTGCATTGATGATGACATCTCGTATCGATCCGGTGTTTCCGATGGTCGGTTGGCCGAATGATTCGTTGTGTGCGTAGTAGTTGTCGTCGCCGCCGCGGTCCCAGAAGACACCGAGACTGTTGACATTCCCGACGCCGAAGGCGGATGTGTTGCCATAGTAGGTGTCGTTGCCACCGCCATCCTCGAACCAACCGATAGAGAAGTCGCGTGCAAATCCGCAGCCGTGCTTGCTGTGGGCTCGGTAGACATCGTCTCCGTCGACATCAATCAGCACTCCGACTGTGAAGTGGACAGGAGACGCGATTCCGTATGTGGATGTGGTGTACGAGTCGTTCCCGCCGTCGTCGTAGAGCGTGCCGAGGCTGTACCAGTAGCTCGATCCCTGGCAGAAGACATCGGCCTCGTAGGTATCGTTGCCGCCGCCCGCATCGATGAGTGTGCCGATGCCGCCCGCTCGGGAATGGCCGTCGGACATGTCGGCGCGCCGGCCGTGCGCATAGCCCTGCGCCTTGCTCAGACTGTCTGGATAGTCATTAAACCAGGCGTACTTGACGGTGTAGCCGAACTCTTCCTTGCTCATGGAGTTGACAGCGTGGTAGCGGTCGTCGCCGGCGGTATCGAGGATGAGCCCCGAGCCGAGCGTGCCGGCGTACCCCTGGGCCTGAAAGAAGCAAAGGTAGAGGTCGTCACCAGCTCGGTCTACGAGCGCAGCTGCGCCGAGATAGGCCGCACCCTGCAGCATCGTGTCGCCGAGATAGGTGTCGTTGCCGGCGTTGTCGTACAGCATGGCAAACCCGAGCACCGCGGTGCCTTGGCCAACAAATGTCGACGCGTAGCGGTCGTCGCCAGACAAATCGATGAGCGCAGCGTAGCCGCACACAGCAGCACCGAAAGATGGTGTGTGATCATCCGGGTTGTGATATTCGAACTCGTCGCTGCGACCGTCGACGCGCTTCGAGTATTCATCCCAGTCGGCAAAGTCCGGCGACTGATACTGATCATTGCCCGCGAGGTCGATCGTGACCGCGATGCTCTTGGAGAAATCCGAGGTCGAGGCAGTCTTTTCATAGTTGTCGTTTCCGCCGGTATCGATCACGAGCAGGTCATGTTCGCGGCCGGCGTAGTCGTGAGAGCCTGCTCCGTTCAGTCTGACCCACCCGAGCTTGGTGCGAAACATGAACGAGAACTCCCGATTCGAGAGTTGAGCGATAAGGTCCGTCGCTTCAACTTCAGCGATCTGCTGTTCGAGGGCTTCGGCGTCGGTGATTTCGCCCGCCTCATCCTTGGGTGCCGCCTCACGGAATGCTTCGATCCGGCGTTTCTTCTCGTTTTCGCCGGCGAATTCGTCGAGAGCGAACTGTACGCCGATCATCACAGCGTTCGCTCCGCGGTAGATCGTGTTGAAGTCCACTGCGTTGATAATCCGATCTGTGTCCATAGCTTTGCGAAGCAATTCCTCTGGCTGGTCGGGAGCCGCATCATCAAGCGTTCGGCCAAAGAACACCGAAGCGTACATGTCGTCGTAGACACGCTGAGGATCCAGCCCGAGCGACTCGATCGGCTCGACAAGACCGATCTCGCGGAATCGTTCGGCCTGGGCGAATTGGTGGACGAGCATCGCCGCTGCTCGGTTGACCTCAAGCGGGACATCCGAATAGCCGTGAACCTGTGCGATCTCCTCTGCTGATCGATCCGAGACGCTCGCAAGCGCGTTGGCGAGCGCCATGTCTTCATCAGAGACAACACGGTCGGTGGTCGCGGCGACCCAGGAGCTGTAGCTGCTATCGCGGACCCTGAAACCTGTAGGTGCCTGAACGATGTACGCGAGATCGAGCGGACGGTCGGCACGACCGATGATGGTTTCGGCAGACCGATGCGTGAACGGGCTGATTGCCCAGGTGTTCTCGAAGAACAGGTCGAACCGAGGTAGGCGATAGCGATCACCGCCCCAGACAGCGACCTGCTCTCGTGGCAGGTTGAACTCTTCTGCAGTCAACCCCGCGAGGGCCAGTGCTTCTCGAAAGACTTCGCGATCGTCTCCTTGCCACCACGAATGGAAGCCGCCCGGCTTTGGAGGAGAACCACCAAACCCTTCTGTCTCGGTTACCGAGCCCAACTGAGCGTTCGCGATTGGCATGACGAACTGTGCGATCACAATGATCGCAAGCAGCGAACGACTCACGGTTCGAACAGGGAGTTTGCCCATGGCATTGTTCTTTCGATAATGCAAGGTGTCTTGGCTTTTGACCGGTGGTCCGGTCCATCATAGCAATGCCCATTTCGTGGTCGGCTATAGAGGTCGAACGAATGAACCTTTCAGAGAGCAGCTTGCTTTGTGTTCGAGGTCGAAGCTAAGGGTACAAGCGAGTTGGTTCCTAGTTTGATCCGTTCTCTGTTGTTTCGATTCCATTTTGATAGGTAGCCCAAGAGATTGTGTGCCCTATTGAAAGTTCGATGCGTGGGCTGTGTGTGGTATGGCTACCTGATTGGCTCAGAAGTGATCTCAACTGGAGCCGAGCTGCGCACATAAAGCCATGTTCTGTCCGACGTGGACCATGTGAGGCTTGCTAGTTTGGCGTCGGAAGCACCTACGAAGCTACCGGGTGGCAGTGTTACACGGTCTTCTGTGCTTGGCTGATGTAGCTCCGCGTTTCCTTTGACAACAACGAAGCGAATCGAACCATCAGTACTTGAGAACGTGCT
>JBCDAP010000310.1:0-3525 GCA_039185335.1 Planctomycetota bacterium
AAGGCGGAGGCCCTTCTGGCTCAACATCTCTTTGATCTCAACCAACGATGCCTCGCCGAAATTCTTGTATCCCATCAGCTCGGCTTCAGTCACACGGAGCAGATCACCCAATGTCCGGATGTTCATCTTCTTAAGGCAATTACGAGCACGAACAGAAAGCTCGAAGTCCGTCACCGGCGTGTCGAGCAACGCATTGCGCTTCGCGATATCGCGGTCGTGCTCCTCATCGATGAACATATCCTTCGATGCCAGCACATCCTTCATGAAGAGGTTGGCACGCGGGTGATTCGGGCTGGTCTCGAGCACCTGGCGGAGCGCCTTTTCCGACCGGATGTAGTCCCCGCGATCTTCGTAGAGCACCGCGAGGTTGATGAGAACATTCACCGGGGCAGGCGGATGATCGCACACCTGCTCGTACAAGGCGATCGCTTCATCCTCTTCACCGAGCAGATCCAGCTCATAGGCGAGCTTGAACATGATGTCGGTGTTGTTCGGATCGGCGTTGAGCGCGAGGCGATACGACTCGACAGCGCCCTCGTGATCACCGCCTAAGCGGAGGTTATTCGCAGCCGAGGCGTGCGAAGCTGCGGCCTGCGGGTCGCCTGCTGAACTGGTACCGATGACAATGTCGAGCGGATCGTTGCCCATGTTTGGGTGAACTCCTCGGAAGTAATGATGGCTCACGCACCCACCGGACGGTGCGAACGCGAACCAAGCATCTTAGGCCGGGTCCCTCTCAGGCTCAAGGCTGGAATCCTCAGCCCGCACAGGCGGATCGGTCGGGTCATCGATCAGCGGCAACTCCGAGCCCGGCCCTCGGTGCAAGAGGTCGATCTTCTTCCAAGCCCCGCTGAGGTACCGCCACCCAAACGCCGTTGCCAGCAAGAAGATGTACACAGCCGCAGCAGCCCAAGGCCCGAGCGGCCCCCAATCCGGGAAGAACCGGATGGTCGCATAGCCCATCCCGACGATACAGGTCCATGAGAGAAGAACGGTCGCCGCCCCTGGCCAAACAGTGTCGCCGGCTCCACGAAGCGATCCAGAAATCGCGATCGCGATCGCATCGAAGACCTGGAACGTAGCCGCGACAATCATTAGCTTTGCCCCGATGTCGATGATCGCCTCAGCCGAGACACCGCTGTCCGAGCCCGCCGAACCCGCGAACGGGGCGATGAGAGGCTCGCGAAAGATGACAAAGATTGCCGCCCAGATCCCCATGTACAAGCCAGTCACAAGAACGCCAAGGCGTGTGCGATCTTGGACAAGATCCCTTCTTCCCTGGCCGATCAGCTTGCCGACCACGATGGTCATCGCGATCGAAAGCCCGACCGCTGGCATGAACGAAAGGTGCATGTAGCGCAAGACGATCCACCCGGCCGCCGACGCCGCCGCACCAAATCGCCCGACCAGCATGTCCATGAAGATCCACCAGCACAGAATCTCGTTACCCATCATGAGGGCCTGAGGCCATCCGATCCGCGAGATATCTCGAACAACCGGCAAACAGGGCCTCCACTCTCGCCGCGTTCCGAAGTCGCGCGCGTACTTGGGAGACAAGAAAATGAGCAAGGGGATTGTCACTTCAATGGCTGAGGCAATCGCGGTTCCGATCGCGGCACCTGCTACACCAAGCTCCGGCATCCCCCATACGCCGAGTACGAGCGCATACGAGATCGGAACATTGATCAGGTTGGCCGAAACAGAAATCACCATCACGATCTGCGGCTTGTGAAGGCCGTAAAAGAACTGCGCCATCGCCCTCGCGGCAACCGTGAACACCCCCCCCAGGATCATGATCCGACCGTATTCGAGCTGATAGCGGAAGATCTCCGCAGCATTCGAATCATCAGACTGAAGCCCGACAGCCTGCGTCAGTTCACGAATCCCGACAAGGATCGGCTCAAAGAAGAGCACCACGGGCAGCATGATGACAAGCCAGCCTGTCGCGGCGATGTACAATCCGTTCCAGGCGTACGCCGCTCCGTGCTCGGGCGTGCCGGCACCGAGGTTCTGGCTGACGAATGTCGAGATGACCGAGACTAAGCCAAAGAACACCCCGATCACCATGAACGCGATGATCCCGCCATTGCCCACACCCGCAACCGCTTCTGGCCCGATCTTTGAAACGATCCACAAATCGACGAACTGCATCAACGTGTAGCTCGTCATCGTGACAATCGCGGGCAGACCGAGGGCGATCAGCTCCGCGAGCGGAGAGCGTTGCTGCTCCGCGGATTCGGTTGGGAATCGAGAAGTTGACATCGGGCTCACTCAGGGAAGCCCGGATAGTAGACCCAGTGCGCCCCAAAGTGCGCCGAGGATCAGCCCTTGATTGCAGTTTTTATTACGCAGCGATCGACGTCGGCACGGTCATCTGGATCCGAAGGGCACGCGCCAGCTCACGGAGAGCAGCCGCCGTCGTGTCGCTGATGTTGAGATCAATCGCAGCCCGGCTTAGCTCGTCGATCATGAACAACGCCACCTGGCGATGGGTCCCCGTCGAGTCTTCGCCCGAGGCTCGGTCGGCATCACGCTTCGCAAGCTCCATCAGGCGATTCGCGAACGCTTCGTCGGTCTTGGCGTTGGTCGACATGTTTCGGTCCTCTCGTGCTTCTTTGGACGATTTGGGGGGCGATTTCAGGGGCGCGTCTGATTCGCAACTTTCGGCCAATCCACAACGTCCGTGCCGCTTCGAAGGCAGATGTGGATCTTCGAACCCTTATACGGGCGGTACGACCGGCATGTTCGTCGCATCTGGGGGACGAAAACGGACCTCAAACCAGATCGCTCCGATGGTTCGTGTGCTGGTAGGATGACGCCCATGAGTGACACGACCATGGCACCCCCGACAGACCAACTCGCCGCAACCCTTGAAGCCGTTCTGCTCGCCTGCGACAAGCCGCTGAGTGCGGGCAAGATCGGCGAGGCTCTTAACCTTGAGGAAGAGGAAGTCGCTCAGTTATCGGATCTCATCGCCGGCCTGAACGAGCAGTACGAGGACACAGGGAGATCGTTCCGCATCGAGTCTGTCGCGGGCGGGTACCGAATGCTGACCCTTGAGCGATTCGCTCCTGCCGTTGCTGCGGTCCGCGGGCTGCGATCAGAAAAGTCGCTCTCGCGCGCGGCATTAGAAACACTAGCCATCGTCGCATACCGCCAACCGGTCACCCGAGCACAGTTAGAAGCCATCCGCGGGGCCTCCTCGGGCGAACTGCTCCGCTCACTCCTGGAGCGCAAACTTGTCCGCATCACCGGGCGCGCAGAAGAACTCGGACGCCCCATGCTTTATGGCACAACGAAACAGTTCTTGGAAGCCTTCGGCCTCGCCACCATCCAAGACCTCCCACCCATCGGTGATCTCTTTCCACAAATCACGCCAGGGCACGCAAACGATCCGAACGAGCCTGCAGAAGAAACACAGGAGACAAACTCGTGATCACTCGTGCCCTCCTGTTGACCCTCTGCGTCGTCCTTGGTGCTTGCGGCTCCCCACTGCGAGGCAAAGTTATTCTCGGCGACTACTCG
>JBCDAP010000311.1:0-3510 GCA_039185335.1 Planctomycetota bacterium
GGACCTTGCGTTGCGTGTTGTTGTCGACGGGTCGGCTTCGATGCACTCCGGCAATCCGACCAAGATCGTTTTTTGCGCACGCCTCGCGGCTGCCCTGGGCTACATCGGATTGGTCAAACAGAACCGCGTCTCGATGACAGTGTTCGGTATGCCAGGCATGGAACGTCCTGCCCATCTACCCGAATGCCGAGGTAGGCAGCAGGTTCCCAGGATGATGCGGTTTCTTCTCGACGAGCTGTTCCCGGATACGACCGGTTCGCGATCGGCGGTCACCGGTGGCGCTCCCCACGAGAAAGCCGACTTCAACGAGACGATGAAAACAGTCGCGGCCTCGCGCGCCACCAAGGGTGTCGTGATTGTGCTTTCCGATTTTTTGATCGAAGAAGGATACGAGGTCGGGCTTCGCGCCCTTTCAGCCGCTTCACGTAACTTCGACTGTTATATGGTGCAGGTCCTTGCACGAGAGGAGCTTGAGCCAAACCGCCTCACAGGCAGCGATGCTTCTGGGAAGGGCGGGGCGAGCTTCGGAGGCGACCTGCGGCTCACCGATGTCGAATCGGCTGCCCATACCGAGATCACACTCTCGACGGATCTCATCCAAGCGTACAAGAAGCGGTTGGATGATTATCTCGCCCGCATCAGCACGCTTTGTCACGCGAGGCAGATGCAACATGTGCTCCTTGCCAACGACACCAAGCTGGAGGATGCACTGTTGAATACGCTTCGTCGAGCTGGTGCAATCGGGTAGATCAACTTTCTGGAACGCCAATATCTTCGTTCCACAAATCCGCATTCTCAGTGATCCATATGCGCATCATCTCCGCGCACCTCTCGTCATGCGCATGAATCAGGCTGGCTCCTTCGGAGGCAAGCAGACCCTCGGCGCCTACGAAGTTTTTGTTTTCGCCGATGACGATCCGCGGGATACGAAAGAGCAGGGCGGTTCCGGTGCACATGACGCAGGGGGAAAGGGTTGAGGCGAGGGTCAGGCGGTGCCAGTCACGCCGGCGTCCGGCGGCTCGGATGCAGGCGGTCTCGGCATGGGCCGTTGTGTCACCTTCCTGTACCCGAAGGTTGTGCGCGGCGGCGACGATCTCTCCACTCTCAGGATCGCCGAGTGCCGAACCGATCGGAATACCACCCTCGGAAAGGGACTTGCAGGCTTGCTCGAAGGCAGTATCCAGCAACAATCGATCAAAATCCGTCATACCGAGGGCTGCATGAGTCATAATTGGGAATATACCGCTGATCTTGTGCGTACACTGTTCGGCGTATGGAAGCAGCGGTCGACCAGCTTGTAGAGCTTGCTCAGCACGATAGTGAGCTGGAGGAGTTGCTACGGATCCTCCAACGCGCGAGCCAAGCCAAAGAGCCGCAGGATATTCAGGACACATTTGCCGGCGTGATGCAACGCCTTGGAGGTTCTGAAGGGTATATGTCACTCTCAGTTCGCGACCTCCCGGCAGGCAAGTTTCGGGTCACGCGCGTGCTCAACCAGAACGAGCACATCTACCGTCCAGACCCATGGCGTGAACGCGATCAACTGCCAATCTTCGAAGGCGGCATCATCGGGCGTGCCATCGAAACACCAACACCAAAGGTGATTCATGAGCTCGATCCCTCAAGCGAGAACGCCATCCATCCGCGGCTGAGCGAAATGAAATCGATGATGGCTTTTCCTCTGTTCGATCAGGGAGAGGCGAAGAACTGGGGCTTGCTCTTCCGATCGCAACCGAAATGGGAGATCGATTATCCCAACCTCCGTGATTTTATTGCTCGAGCCAATATGCTCGGCAGCAATGTCAATCTTCTCGTGACTAACAAACGTGTCGAGGAGCTCCGCAAGCGTCTCGAGGATCAACTCCAGCAGGTCGCGACGATCCAGCAATCCTTGCTTCCATCACGCACGCCTTGCGTGCCAGGTCTCGAAATCGCGACCAGCTACCTGACTTCAAACGAAGCCGGCGGTGATTACTACGACTTCTTTGATATGGGGGATGGCAATTTCGCGATACTGATCGCCGATGTCTCGGGGCATGGGGCAGGAGCGGCAACGATCATGGCGATGCTTCGAGCGATTCTGCACAGCTATCAGGAACGCTCAAAGGGGCCGGCCGCTATGCTTGATCACGCGAACCGCCAGCTTGTTGCCAATGACATCGGAGCGAACTTTGTCACCGCATTCATGGTCTCGTTTAGCGCGGATCGAGAGATCGTGACTTACGCCAACGCGGGTCACAATCCGCCTGTCGTGATGCCGACAGATTCAGAGATCTTTACGGTTGACGATGCGAGGTCTCTCCCGCTTGGCATTATCGACGATGCCGAGTACATCGAAGCCAGCAAGCCAACAAAGAACGGCGCCTCGGTGGCGCTGTATACCGACGGTATCGTCGAAGCAACGCCGCCGGGCACGGCGGAACAATTCGGCATGAACAAACTCATGGCCGCGATCAATGCGACCAATGGTGAGGCCGAAGCGATGATCGAGTCGATCCACCAGAAACTCTTTGCGTTCACCGGACGCCGCGACCGCGATGACGACCAGACGATCGTGACGATACGTCACTACCGGTGAAGAAGAGCGCCTACGCTCAAAGCATGGCGAACGATGCCGACACACCCTGGTACGCCGACGGGCTCCGTTTCGAATGTACGCAATGCGGAGCCTGCTGCACCGGCCCCACAGGATTCGTGCGTTATTCGGACAGCGAAGCGGAAGGCATGGCCAAGCGTCTCGGAATCACGGTGAGTGAATTTTCTGATCGCTACACCATGATGACACCAGCCGGGCGATCACTCGCAGAGGTCCGTACCGAGCACGGCTTCGACTGCATCTTTCTCGATCGTGAGACCCACCCAGGAAAAGCGGTCTGCTCGCTCTACGAAGACCGCCCGACACAATGCAGAACGTTCCCGTGGTGGCCTGCCAACATCGCAAGCAAACGCGCTTGGAATGCGCTCGCGAAGGGGTGCGAAGGCGTGAACAGAGGTGGCATTGTTCCGAGCGAGGAGATCCTGGTCCAGTTGCGTGTGCAGATCGCCAAAGATCGCGGAGCGACACCAGCGTAGGAACGCAAAGGTTCAGCCGAGCAAACGCTCGAGGAAATGGATATCCATTCCACCCGCGCGGAAGTTCTCGTTCTCCATCAGCTGTTGGTGCAGACTGATGGTTGTGTTGATCGGCTCGATGGTCATCTCATCGAGTGCACGCTTGGTACGACGGATGGCTTCGTCGCGATCACTCCCGTGAACGATAAGCTTGCCGATCATCGAGTCGTAGGTCGGGGGAACGGTATAGCCGGGGACAGCATGCGTGTCGTTGCGAATGCCCAGGCCGCCTGGAAGTTCCAGCTTCTCAATACGCCCGGCACTCGGCATGAAGTTCCGTTGCCAATCTTCGGCGTTGATCCGGCACTCGATCGCATGCCCGTTCACACGGATGTCACGCTGCTTGAACGGCAGCGGCTCCCCGCCGGCAACCAGCAGCCCGGTCTTCACAATATCTAC
>JBCDAP010000312.1:0-3503 GCA_039185335.1 Planctomycetota bacterium
GAGGAATCGTTCGAGGCGTGCGGAAGAGTGCTCGGGTCCTTGTCCCTCATAACCGTGGGGGAGGAGCAGGGTGATGCCCGACCACCGCTGCCACTTGGCTTCGGCGGAGGCGATGAACTGATCGATGATGACCTGGGCACCGTTGCAGAAGTCGCCGAACTGGGCTTCCCAGATAGTGAGCATGTTGGGCGAAGCGAGCGAGAAGCCGTACTCGAAGCCGAGGACGGCGAATTCGGAGAGCGGCGAGTCGTAGACGCAGTACTTCGCCTGGCGGATGTCGCCTTGTTCGTTCACCGAGCCGACTTCTTGCGCTGTGCCCGGGACGCCTTGCTCCCTGATGTAGTTGAGAGGGACATACCGCTCGGAAGTGTTCTTATCGGTCAAAACAGCGTGGCGCTGAGAGAAGGTGCCTCTGCCCGAGTCCTGTCCGGACATGCGAACGATGGTTCCTTCGGTCAGGATTGAGCCAATGGCGAGCTGCTCGGCGAGCGCCCAGTCGATGGGCTTGTCGTCAGCGACGGCCTGTGAGCGTTGCTGAGAGAGTTTGACAACCTTGGGATGAGGCTCGAAGTCTTCGGGCCACTTGCCGAAGGCTTCCGAGATGGCAAGCAGCTCGTCTTTCTGGACCGATGTGCCAACGGCATCGAAGGACCAATCGTTGGTCAGTCCCACCCATCTGCGGTGCCCTGGGTCGGGCGTCGGGTCGACAGGTTTCTCTCGGGCTCTGGTGAGGGCTTCGTCCATCGCGGCCTCGAGAGAGACCTGGATGTCTTTGACTCCCTGGGCCGTGATAACGCCGGCTTCTTGCAGATGCTCAGCATAGGTCTTCAGAACCGAAGGTTTCTTCTTGATCTCCGCGTAGAGCTGAGGCTGTGTGAAAGCGGCTTCGTCGGTCTCGTTGTGCCCATGACGGCGGTAGCAGACGAGATCAATAACCACGTCCTTCTTGAACCGCATGCGATAGTCAAGCGCGAGTTGCATGACATGCACCGCGGCCTCGGGATCCTCTCCATTCACATGGAAGACCGGGGCTTCGATCTGCTTGGCAAAGTCCGTGCAGTAACGCGAAGAACGTGCATCGCTCGGCCCAGTGGTGAAGCCGATGAGGTTGTTCACCACGATGTGGAGGGTGCCGCCAACGGTGTATCCCTTGAGGTTGGCGATGTTGAACGTCTCAGCGACAACGCCCTGTCCGATGAAGGCGGCATCGCCGTGCATGACGACTGGGATGACCTTGGATCGCTCGGTATCACCTTTGAGACGTTGCTTGGCACGCGTGCGGCCCAGAGCGACAGGCCCAACGGCCTCGAGATGGCTTGGGTTTGAGGCCATGGCGAGCCAGATTTTGTTGCCGCCGGTGGTTTCGTGCTCAGCGGAGTAGCCCCGGTGATACTTCACGTCGCCAGAGGCGTTTTCGGTCTCGAATTCGTCCCATGCGTCTTCGAACTCGGTGAAGATCTGTTCGTAGGTTTTGCCAACGATGTTGGTGAGAACGTTGAGTCGTCCTCGGTGACTCATGCCCATCACGAGTTCGGAGACTTGATAGTCGTCCGCAGCCGAATTGGCGAGACGATTGAGCATCGGGATGAGTGTTTCGCCGCCTTCGAGGGAGAAGCGTTTGACGCCCGGGTAACGCTTGGCGCAGAACTTTTCCCAGAGCTCGGCACGATGGAGCTGTTCCAGGATGTGTTTGCGGTAGGCGGGGTCGTAGTTCGGACGGTTGCGTGCCTGCGTCTCGATGCGTTCTTTGAGCCAGAGCCGTTCGTCGATGTCGGTGATGTAGTCGATCTCGACGCCGATGGTTCGGCAGTAGGTGTCATCGAGGATGGAGATGATGTCGCGGAGCGGGATGGGTGACTCACCGTGTTGTTTGCCGAGAGTGCCGGTGTGGAAGGGTTGGTCGAGGTTTGCTTCGTTGAAGCCGTGGTAGCTCGGGAGAAGGGCTTGGGGTGTTTCGCGTTCGCGGCCGAAGGGATCGATTTCCGCGCAAAGATGGCCGAGGCGGCGGTAGGCGTTGATCAGATGATCAACGGCCGACTGTGTCGCACCATTGGCAGGGGAGTCGGTTGAGTTTGGCGCTGTGGAGAGGCCCAGATCACCCGATTGGGCGAGTTCGAAGCCCATGAAAAATGATCGGAGATCATCTGGAAGTTGAGCCGGGTCCTGTTGATACAGTGCGTACTGCTGTTCAAGGAATTCGGCGTTCCAAGCGTTGACAGCTGGCCTTGCTGGCCTTGGCGAGTGCGTCATGCGAGTCCCCCGCGAAGCGGACAGAGGGGCGTGCCTGCCGGACCCGATGGCGCAGAAAACACGATCATTCTGCGAGGTGGTGAGCCCGGTGATGTCTTGCAGAGCATCCTACCCAACCATTCTCGGCTTCACTGCGGGGTCAGGCCAGAAAACATGACGATTCTCGGTCGTTCTGCGAGAACTCCCGATTGCGTTGGGCCTTTCGTGACGATACAAGCACCCTTGTGAGTGATTGTTCACATGAATACGACCTAGCGGTGATCGGCTCCGGGCCGGCCGGACACCGCGCGGCCATCCAGGCAGCCAAGCTCGGAAAGCGAGTTTGTGTTGTCGAACGGAAGGAGGTCGTCGGCGGCGTCGCGATCAATACAGGAACGATTCCCTCGAAAGCACTCAGGGAAGCGACCCTGCACCTCACCGGGCATATGGCTCGCCAGCATATGGGCGATCGATATGACGCCCCGGGGCACTCGGTCAAGATCGAGGATCTGATCTACTGGTGCCAGCAGGTGATCCAGGCGGAAGTCTCTGTGGCTCGCTCGCAATTGGTCCGGAATCGTGTGGACCTGATCAACGGCACTGGGCGCTTCCTTGGCCCCAACGAGCTCATCGCGGAGCACGGGAGCGATTCGCGGACTGTGACCGCAGAACACTTCATGATCGGGACCGGTACCGCTCCTGCGCGTCCCGCAGACATTCCCTTTGACGACCGCTACATCGTGGACGCGGACGGCATCCTGACGCTTGATCGCTTGCCCCGGACCCTGACGGTGGTCGGTGGCGGTGTGATCGGGACCGAGTATGCCTCGATGATGCAAGCGTTGGGTGTGAAGGTGACCCTTATCGAGGGACGAGACAAGCTGCTCGAGTTCCTCGACCCGGAGATCACCGAGGCGTTGCAATACCACCTTCGGCAGTCGGGCATGACGCTTCGGCTGGGAGAGAAGGTTGTGAACGTGGCGCTGGAAGATGCGCCCGACAATGTTCACACTTCCGAGGGAAAGCTGGTGGTGGCCACGCTCGACTCGGGGAAGACGATCCGGTCCGAGGTTCTTTTGTATTGCATCGGGCGGCAAGGCCAGACGTCGGCGCTCGGCCTCGAAGCAGTTGGTCTCGAGGCAGACAAGCGCGGGCGGCTGGTCGTCAACGAGCACTACCAGACCGAAGTGGCCCACATCTACGCAGCGGGGGACGTTGTGGGCTTCCCGGCTCTTGCCTCGACGAGCATGGAGCAGGGGCGTATCGCAGCAAGC
>JBCDAP010000313.1:0-3474 GCA_039185335.1 Planctomycetota bacterium
AACTCGGCGGACCCGCTCGTACTACTGCATCGACACGCAAAAAGGTCGGTAAGAAAACAATCAAGAAAAAGACCTCGACCGCCAAATCAAAGGGAAAATAATGAAGCGCACAGCCGCCGTTTCCGTGCTTTCTCTAGCATTCGGTGCCTGTGCTGTGTTCTTTGTTGGTTGCGCCGCCCAAATAGAACCAGCCATCACTGCTACCGATCCGTACGTCAACCGCCCATCGTGGCGCACGCTGCAGCGCCTGGCTGATCGTGAAGCGACTCAGCAGGACATTGTGAGAGAAGAACTGCTTCCCGACGACTTTGCGGTCATCGCAACTGACAACACGACCGCATGGTTCACGCTCGAAGCCGCGATCGCGGATTTGGCTTCGAAGCACAGTATCGAGATCGAATCCGCAAGCGTTGACATCGAACCGACGGATGAAGACCGGCTTGCCGCTGCTCGCAGTTACAGCCATGGCCGGCTCGCGATGCGAGAAGGTGAAACGACCGAAGCCGCCGCCCTTTTTCGTCAGGCCACCCGCCTTGATCCATTCGCGGCCGCGGCCTGGCGCGAACTCGGAAACATCTCAAAGTCGCAGGGCAACACACTCATCACCGTTGCCTCTTTCGAGCGTGCCCGTGCGATCGATCAGAGCGACCCAGCCGTCAATGAACAGCTTGCCATCGCGTGGGCTATGCAGGGGCAAGAAGCGAAAGCCGCTTTGTTGCTCGCGGAGATCCTCGAAGGCGCCCGCGCCGAGAACAATGCGACCGAGATCGCTGTCACACACTGGCGTCTGGCTTCTGTGTTGGAATCGTTGTCGTACCTTGGCGCATCGAACGAAGCCATTCTGATCGCTCTCGGGACCGAAGTACCTTCGCAGAGCCTCGGTGTGATCAACGCTCTAAAGCGTTCGCAGGCTGAGTTGTGGGCGAAGGTTGCCGACACGCGGATACAACTGGGTGATCTTGCCGGCGCCATCAACGCCTACCAAAACGCGACCGATGAGCCTGCGAGTGTGTTTCCAGAAGCCAAGAACAAGCTTATTCGGGCTCTACGTGCCGGGGGACGTGATCACAGCGCGGCTCTCGGTTTGCTGCAACAGCTCGAAGCAAGCCGCCTCCGGTCTACTCCTGAGCTACGAAACCAATTCTCAAACCTCACTGAGTCTTCCGTCAAACCTCATCTTATTCACAGTGCAATCGATGAGATCGCCCAGACACTCGACGCTACCGAGTCTCGCTTGGCGAAAGCCGATGTGCTCTTGCTGAATGCCGCGATCCAGCGAGATTCGGAGGGAGAACTCGAAGTACTTTTGCGAGATTCGTCACCTCTGGCACCCAGGCGTGTACGAGCTCGCATTTTTGAGCTCGCTCATCAGCTCGGTCCCAAGGAGGTAGCTCGCGCCGCGGATGTCTTTGCAGGTTATCCAACCACGAAACCTCACCTCCTCGCTCGAGAAATCGCGATCGGTCTTGCGTTACGAGCGGATGAAACCCGCGCCATCATCGAGAAGTGCAGCTCCCTAGCGATGGTCGGCGAACTTTCTCTCCTCCTCGGCGACGCCGAGCAAGCCCGCTTTACACTGAAAGAACCCCCCCGCTCTCCAAGCGAGTGGCTCTCGTTCGGACGCATCGCGCACCTTTTAGAATCATCAAACGATCTCGAGCTTGCGATAGATCAGCTCGATCGAGACAGCGAATCCGACCCTCACGCGGCTATAGCGCTCGCACGCCTACAGGAAATCAGACGCCGATACTTCCGATCGTATGTGGCGTATACAAACGCGTTTAGCAAGATCGATCTAGAAAGGCAGCCCGAGCTTGGTGCTCTTATACTCGCCGAGCGGGCAGGGATCGAACGTACGCTAGGCGAGCATGAATCTGCACTCGATTCAGTCAACCAAGCGATCGAACTTAATCCGACGCTTGACATTGCGCACGCCGAGCGGGTGCGAACGCTTGGCATCATTGGCGCTGACACATCGGACATCCGTGCCGCGTTCCTCGATGCACAGCGCGTGAACCCTCAAAGCACCACAGTACGAATCCTCCGAGTAACGGACGCTTTGCGAGCCGGTCGAGTCGATCTTGCCGAGCAAATGCTCACGGAGATCGACCGCGACGATCCTTCTCACATCGAAGCACTGGCTTCGCTGACCGTTATCCGATCGCAGAATGGCGCTGCTGCGAAAGGACTCACCGAAGTCGAGGAACGCCTGAAACGCACCCCGGGCGACCCTCAGTTGCTGCTGGCTCGAACGCAACTCCTGAGTGCAGAGCAGAGATCAGCCGAAGCATTCCAGGGACTTATCGCCTGGCAAAGCCTAATCCCAGGTGATCTTGAGGCTCACGAAGCGATGTATCGCTTTATCACCCGTGACGATCCAACGACGACACGAGCAGCTGAGGCTCTTAACAATCTCGCTCGTCGTCTGACTGAGCTTGATGCAGCCATGCTGCGACTCGATCACCTTGTGAACCAGAATCCTCGATCACACAAGCCCCAGACGATCGCTCATATCTTAGAGGTACTCGAAGAAGTATCCCAGCACTCTGAAGGTATTCGCCACAAGGTCATCGAGCGGCACATCAGGCACTTCATCCACTCCTTTGATTGGCTCGCAACTGATCAAAATATTGGCCAGCTCGCACCGCTTCAGAGGCGAGGATTGAACCTGCTCTCTCTTCCAACAGTTGCTGACCTTGAAGTGTTCTATCCTGTCCAAGTGCATGGAGGAGTCACTGCTGGCGACCTACTCGACCACGCAGAGGAAATGACGAAGAGAGGCATCACCGATTCGTATCGTGCTCTGCTCGATGCCGCGTACGAAGTCTTCGAAGAACAAAGAAGCATCATTCGAAACTCCGATGCTCCTCCTCGCGTCCCGTCCGCATCGACATTAGCGGCGATCGCGGAAAAACTCGCCAGAACGCAGCGCGTTCAAGCAATCGACGCGATCAGCAAGTGGCTGCTCGCCGCTCATGTCTCAAGAAATGGCGAGATGGTTTATGAGGCGCTGTTGCTTGCCGATTCGCTGGCCTCGTTGAACGAACTCTATCTGTCATTCCCAATCCCGGACTCTTTGCGTACTGATCTGGTCGACTGGTTAACTCAGCACGCGACTGCCGCCGCCGAATACACCGGGCAAGCTCCACAAAAAAATATCCTCATGCTGGCTCTCCGCGAGGACCCCGATCATGCCAACACGAACAACTCGATCGGCTACATGCTGCTTGAGAATCGTGAAAAACTCGGTCTGGCCGCGGCGTGCATCGTCGTCGCTTACGAAGAGGGTTTCCGAAACGAGGAAGAGGATCCGAACGGACACATCATCGACTCTTATGGCTGGCTGCTGTATCGGGCCGGAGTATTCGAAGCCGATGATCAAGCCGGAGCGGTGCAAGTCCTTCGAGAGTCGATCCGAGTCACACAGAGAGAAGCCATCGGGACTCCTTACTCAATCTCGGTGCTTCGCGATCA
>JBCDAP010000314.1:0-3450 GCA_039185335.1 Planctomycetota bacterium
AATATTTTGGTTGGTGTCCCAAGCGAAGAAAACGTTTTTATGAGGACTTTGCAGCTGCTGCTTTTTCAGGAATTTATCCATAGACGCTTTATCGATGTCCGAAGAGAGTGCGATTAAAATGACGTTCTGCTCTTGCGCGGCCTTCATGAGAAGAGGCAGTTCCTTGATGCAAGGCGGACACCATGAAGCCCAGAAATTCAGAAGGATTGTTTTCCCTTTAAAGTCACTTAGCGCGTAGGTTTTGCCGTTATTGGCCATGAACTCAAAGTCCGGCGCAGCTTGGGTTTTCATTGTTTCGATGGGGCTTACCGGTGCTGAGACCACATTTGGCTTTCGACCTTCGAAATATAAGGTTGCGACGTATGTGAGACTGGCAATGATGGCAAAAAGAATGAGATTGGTTTTCATGCGGTTTGCCTTTTGATTTTGAGAGTGAGCGCTGTAATCAAAATGATTTCAGCTATGCAAAAAACAAGAAGGCCTTCTGCGATTCCGCTGGTGAAGCCGTAAGAATGTAGACCGACAGATAGAAGATTTACGCCGAACCATGCCAGTGCGACGATGATGTTTAGTCCGGCCATCAGTGCCATAAAGCCAAGAGGTTTGATGTGACTGCTGAGTCGGCCATGTTGAATCCAGATGAGCCAGAGAACGATCAGAAGCGCCCCGTTTTCTTTGGGATCCCAACCCCAGAATCGTCCCCAGGACTGGTCTGCCCAGATGCCGCCCAGCACGGTCCCGACGAAGCTCAACAACATCGCGAAGCACACCACGCCGTAGGTCATTCGGGTGAGCATCTGTTCGCGTTCTCGCGTGATCGACCTAGTGAACAAGCGACCAAGCACGTAGACGATCGCGATCGCTCCGGCGAGGAATGTTGCTGAGTAGCCCAACGTGATCGTGATGACGTGCGTGGCGAGCCAGAAATTGCTGTCCAACACAGCCTGCATCATCTGCATCGTGTCGCCATCGTTCCCGAGATTGTGCGCGACAATGAGTGTTGCAGCCCCGATTGTGGTTGATCCAAGGATTGCAACGCCCAACGGATACAACCGCTCTATGAACACACCCGCGAGCGCCGCGGCCCAACCAACAAAGATCGCCGACGAATACAAGTTTGTCACCGGTGGTCGATCTTGCAGATAAATACGGATCACGATTGCCAGCGTGTGCACAAGAACCGCCGAGATAAGCAGCGCGAGCGAACCAACTCGGAGTCTCTCGGCAAGCTGAGAGCTGTTCTCCCGTGATCGCGTCACGAACGACGCGCAAACACCTAAGAAAGCGAGGAGGTAGACCGCAATCGCACCTGTAAACATCGAAGCTCGGTTGAAGAGCAGTTCGATCTTCATTCGTCGCATCACATCGGGCATCGAAGCCTCGAGCAATGTGGTGTACCCCGAGACCGCACCATTAAACCCTTCGACGTCGCCCGCGCTGGCTGCGGACATCATCGTGGCAAGAAACGCCACGCTTGGGTGCGGCTGATCCGATCTGTGTTCATCAAGGAACGCCTCGTGAAACGGTCGCCATGGCTCGTCCGGTCCGAGTGGTGGCACCTTGAATGGCTCGCGCATCTGCGCGTGCGCGAGAACGGTATTGACCTTGTGATGAAACTCCAGAACCGCACGCTGGAAGCCATCACGCTCTCGGCCCGAAACTTGCGAGGCTCGCTGGGCTTGCTCGGTGATCTCCGCCCACTTGGGCTCAATCACGCTCAGAGCGATCCGCCCGCCGTCTTCGGGTGACAGGTCGAGCAATCCCAGCACCTCGGGCTGGTCAACGCGAATCGCTGGCAGGCCGGAAACCTTGTTGGGATTGACCACCAGATTGAGCAGGTACTCGGTTGCGGGCATCTTTCCTTCGCCCACGTCAATCCTTTGACGCCCTCCGGCAAGCATCAGCATCGATCGAGCAGCAGTATCCAATGGCTTGATCCGGCCGCCCGATGAAACCGGGATTTGGCCGAACGCTTCAAGATCAAACTCACTTTTTGGCTGAGGCTGGAACAGCGCGCTCATCGCGATCAATACGCCGCACGCTCCCACCACCCAGGGCCAGAGCTTTCCTCGTCGTGATCCCTCGACTTCGCTTGCTATTGCTGAACTATGCTTCGCTCGACGACGGAGAAACCCGATCAGCGTCTGCGAAAAGTGCAGCGTCATCCCCCCGCCGACAAGTATGCACGCGATGTAAGGCAGCAACCATCCCGGATTGCGCACAACCTGAAGCACTGTCCCTGAGCCATCCGGCTTGTAAGACGCTTGATAGAAAGTCAAGCCGGCGTACCGCAACGGGTTGTTCATCCAGATCCGGACTTCTCGATCAGTCTGGCGAGCGGGATCAACTAAGCGAACATCGCTTGAGAAGTTCTTCGCGATCGATGTGCCCACGAATATATCGTGGCGAAAATCATTGAGGTGCAGCGAGAACGGGAGGTATGTGCGGCGGTATCGAAGAGCGAGGCCATAGCCCACGCCACCAACTTCGACCCGCTGTGCTTCGATCAGCGCAGCCGAGACGAGCCAGGTTCCGAGTTCCTGATCGCCATAAGACAACGCGACATACGCCGCGGGAGTGTCGGTCTGCCCTCCCTCAACGCCTGCCACTCGAGGACGTCCTTCGGCGCGGGCCTCGAGACCGATGCCATCGGTCGCCAACGTGTCGTCATTGACATGAAAAAGGGTGGCGTTTGGCATCCACTCCAACACGCGCACTTCGAACGGCAGCCGGGAATCAACGACAGCCGACCCTTTGCGCACCGCATCGGCAATAGCATGACCAGGGACAGTCACGACTCGATCGTATTCCGGATCACTCGGGTCGATCACCGCCAACTCAACTTCGCGGATGTCCTCGATGAACGAACTGCTCGAACCTTCGTCGATCGATATCAGCCCTTCGTCCGACATGAAACCGGTGGACAACTCGCCAACGAGGAGAACGATCAGCCCAGCGTGGAGAACGAGCACGCCGACACGTTTTCGTGTTGCCTTAAAACGTAGCACGTGGGCCGCAACCAGATTGATCATCATCAAGACTGTGATCGTGAGCCCGCCTGGGATCGGGATCTTGAATCCGTTCGAAGCTTCTTCAGAACCACCACGCACACTCGAAACAAAGATTCCTGGATCCACCCAAGCGATCAGAGATCGGAAGTACAACTCAACCGCCTGCCATACTCCCAGCTGCGTTTGCGCAATCGTGCCAACAAAGATCAGCAGCATGGCGAAAGAGAAAAGAGCCACCGTGACCCGCAACGAAGCGAACAACTCTAAAGCACGCCGCATCACTCTTCTCCTGATCTCAGAACCGTTCCGATCGAACGAGCAAACCCGAATACCTCTTGCTCAACCCGATTCGCGAAACTCTGCGAGGTCGTCACCCTGACAAACCAGGTTCGATCGTGCGCCACCTCATAGACCCCCGAAGCGAGCATCACGTTCGAAT
>JBCDAP010000315.1:0-3449 GCA_039185335.1 Planctomycetota bacterium
CATCGGTCGCGGGCACGTCGATCACGACCGGTCAATTGCTTGCGGGCACCAACTCTGTCCTAACTTCTTCATTGAACGGCGGAGCAGGGCTGACCCAGACCGCGATTACCTTTGACGATCGTTCGGGTGCGGGCTCGGTCAACCTGACGCTCTCGGCCGCGGACATTTCGGGATCGCTCTCTGATCTGGTCGAGAAGCTCAATACAGATCTTGCTGCCGCAGGGCAGGGCGTCACTATTTCGGTGAACGAGTCTGGCCGTGGCCTTATCGCGACCGACACGACAGGCGGTTCGGGGGCGCTTGTCATCACCGGAGCTTTGGCTGCAGAGCTGGGTCTCGATACAGGCGCGGGCGGTGTGACTCAGAACACGGTCGAGGGTACGAGTCTCCAGAAGGCGTATGTTGGCCTCCAGACGCGTGTTTCCGACTTCAACAACGGCCAAGGCGTTGGGCTTGGAACGTTCCGCATTACCGATGCCTCGGGTGGTGTTGAAGAGATCGAGATCAATTCATCGCACGAGAACTTGGCCGACATCATCAACCTGATCAACTCCCGCCCGAACATCGATGTGACCGCGGCCATCAACGACAACGGTGACGGCATCGTTATCACCGATACATCTGGGGCGACAGGCTCCAACAAGCAGCTCCTGATTGAGGATGTCTCGGGTACCGTTGCCTCGAATCTTCGCATCGCGGGCACCCACACCGAATCCGCGGGTTCGATCAAGGTGAACGGATCTCTTGAGACCACGGTAACTTTCGATGCCGACGATACGCTCGATGAGGCTGTTCAGAAGATCAACGATTCCGGCGCAGGCATTAGCGCCACCGTGATCAACGATGGTTCACCCGGCACCCCCTATCGCATCAATTTCACATCACGGAATTCGGGTGAATCGGGGCGTGTGTTGATTGATACGGGGGGTTTCGATCTCCAGCTCCGCACTCTTTCTGAGGGCCAAGACGCTGTCACGTTCTTTGGTGCCGACGACCCTGCAGATGCGATCCTGATCACGTCGTCTTCGAACACGCTGGACGATGTGATCTCAGGCGTGACGATCGATCTCAAGCAAACCTCAACTGCTCCGGTCACACTTACCGTCGGCACAGACACCGCGTCGATCGAGTCCGCGGTGAGCCGTTTCGTGGACACCTTTAACACGGTTCTGTCCACAATCGATCAGTACGATTTCTTCGACGAAGAGAGTGAAGACAAGGGCATCCTCTTTGGCGATTACACCACGCAATCCATTAAGCGTCAGCTTTACTCGACTGTGCAATCGCCTGGTGTTCTACTTGATGGGCAGTTCCAGTTCCTGTTCCAGGCGGGAGTGAAAATCGGCGAAGATGCCAGGCTCGAATTCGACTCCCAACAATTCCGTGAGACCTTGGAACAAGATTTCGATGCCATCGAGGCGTTGTTCTCCGAACGCCAGCTGCTTCCTAACGAACCGATTGAAGTGATCCCGGGTACCGGAATCACGACCCCTGACACACAGGACGATTTCGGGCGGCTTGGTGTCCCTGCCCGCCTCTCTCTGCTCATCGAGTCGTTCACGGATTCCATCTCGGGCTCGCTTACCGGTCGGCGGAACACGATCGATACCCAGATTCAGGATCAGAACGACCGGATCGCTCGTTTGGACCTCCAGCTTGAGAACAAGCGGCAGCGGTACCAGGCGCAATTTATTGCGATGGAGCGAGCGATTGGTGAGCTTCAGAACCAGGCTGGGGCGCTGAATTCGCTCGGACAGGCCGGCTGATCCGATTTTTTTGATCCCAGAGGCTCAACCGCCCCCTTCCACGCACCGATAACAACCTCAATGGCATTCGACATTAACAATCCGTATTTCCGCACCAAGGTCCTGACCGCGAGCCCGGAGCAGCTCCGCTTGATGCTGATCGAGGGTGCCATTCACTTCATGGAATTGGGGCGTGATGCTCTGGAAGTCAAGAACTTCGAGGTGAGCTTCGAGAATTTGTCGCAAGCGAAAGCCATCGTCCTTGAGCTCATCAACGCCCTGCGTCCTGAGCACGATCCTCAGTTGGCCGAGAAGCTCTCGGGCCTGTACACATTCATGTTTACGGAATTGACCCAAGCCGGCTTTGACAAAGACCCAAAGCGCGTGAATTCGGTGATCCGTCTGATGGAGTACGAGCGTGAGACCTGGATCCTGCTGATGGAAAAGCTTGCGAAGGATAACGGCGAGGACTCGACGGCTTTGTCCGCGAATACGCTTCCGGAGGTTGCTGACAACTACCAGTCGCAGGAGAAACCCTCCGGACCTCGCCGCCCTATCTCGATGCAGGGCTGATATTTGAGAAACGGATCTTAGTGATTCGCTACGAGCACATCCTTGCCTTCGAGGATGCGCTTGCGGGAGTCAAAGTACTGATCGAGGCGGTCACGCAGTTTGGCCACTTGCTCGATTCGCTGGCAGCTCCGTTCGAGAAGCCTCACCATCGAAAAGAAGTCGTCGAGTGCAACGTACTCCCGGGCACACCGCGCGTTGGCGATCGCGGTTTCGTTGCCGGCCTGTACTTCATCGAGCGCAGCCATGTTGTGATAGTTTCCGAGCGGCAAGCACAAACACGTAGAAGGCCATCCGTATGCGCCGAAGACCGAAGCTTCGCAGGCTCCGCCGGGCATCAGTTTTCGTTGCCACAGGAATGGCTCAGCCGAGTCCTTGGATTCGTTGGCGAGTTCTATGGCGGTTTTTCCGATTGCCGCGGTGAGTTCGGGGTCGAACACGCTGACGCGATCACCAACGCGCAGGATCACACCGCCGCCGATCGGGGAGTCGTCAAACGAGCGAGAATTCTCCAGCACGATGATCCGCGCGTCTTGCGGGATCAGCGGCGATCGTGCGGCACATATTGCCCCGATGAACCCAACTTCTTCGGCTCTTGTGAGCAAGAGCCGTGTGCGAGTGAGTGCTTCTGTGCCGATCAAACGATCGATCGTTGCGAGCGCCGCGATGACGCTCGTGAGATTGTCGCAAGCTGCTGTCCGGAGCATTCCGCGTCCCGGAGACGTATTGTCGATTTCGGCTTCTTTCATCTCCCAACGGGCCAGATCACCCGGCCCGATCCCAGCAGCGCTACCTCCCTGCACTTCGATTTCCGCAATCCCCAACCAACGCTTGCCTCGTTCATATGACCGCACGATGCCCCGCTTGCGCTCACCAGAACCCGTGAAGATCGTGACCGGTGCATCTTTGAAGTAGGGATCCAGCACACCCCCACGGAAAGTGCACTTCAGGATTTCGTCTGCAAGCACTTCTTCGACCACAAAGCACGGATGATCCATGTGGGCCACGATGTAGATCGGGCGTGCATTTATGTCGTTTGGTGCGTTGGCAGCTTGAATGTGGATGTTGCCCCACTGATCACGCTCGCATTTGAGTTCGGGTCGGACGCCTACCCAGTTTTCGATCCACTCCTGG
>JBCDAP010000316.1:0-3449 GCA_039185335.1 Planctomycetota bacterium
CCGGGCCAGGATCGTTCTTCTTGCCTGCGGTCATCCTCATTTCGGTGATGATTGGAGGAGCGTTGGCTGCCCTGGCGATCCGATTGCTCGGGCTTGGCTCGATCAGAGAGGCGAAAGCTGAGGGCGAGCGTTTGCGCCAGCAGGCGGAGAAAGAAGCGGAAACCATCCGTGACCGGGCGACCGTTGAGGCCGAAAAGAACGCGATGCGCGTCAAGGAGAACGCGGAAAGAGATATCCGAACGCGTTCCGAAAAACTCCGCACCGAAGAGCGAGATTTTGAGAAAGCTCAGAACAAACACGAGCTCGCTGTCGAACGCTTGGACCGAGAGAAGGGCGAGGTTGAAGAACTCCGCGAGGAGCTGGAAGAACTCCGCGAGCAGGCGAAGCGGAGGAAGGAAGAACTCGAGCATGTGATCGCAGAAGAGAAGGCGGTCTTGCTCAAAGCGGCCGACATGAGCGCCGAGGAGGCGGCTCAGCGGGTGCTGAGGTTGGTCGAGGACGACGTACGCACAGAGATGGGGGAGCTGGTCCGCCGCGAGACCGAGAAGGCGAACGAGCAAGCAGAAGAAAAGTCTCGCGATATCCTGCTGAACGCGATGGAGCGGTTCGCGGGTGAGATCGCGACTGAGTCGACTGTGCGTTCGATCGCCCTGCCCTCGGACGACATCAAAGGGCGGATCATCGGGCGGGAGGGGCGCAACATCAAAGCTTTCCAGCAGCTGGCTGGTGTTGATCTGATTGTTGATGACACGCCCGGGATCGTGGTGGTGTCTTCATTCGACAAGGTTCGCCAGACCGTTGCCGCGGAGGCCCTCGAGAAGCTCATGGGTGACGGGCGGATTCACCCGTCACGAATCGAGGAGGTGATCAATCAAAAGAAGGAGGAGGTCGACGCCCGCGTGCTGCGTTACGGCGAGGAGGCTGTGGCCGAACTTCGCTTGCGCCGGGTTCACCCAGAGATCGTCCGAGCGATGGGACGCTTGATGTTCCGGTCCAGCTATGGACAGAACGTGCTCAAGCACTCGATCGAAGTCGCGTACTTCTCGCGGATGATCGCGGAGCAGTTGGGCCTCAACGGGCGGATCGCGCGTCGGTGCGGCTTCCTCCATGACATCGGCAAAGCGATGGATCACGAGATGGAAGGGCCACACCCGGCAGTTGGGGCTGAGTTTGCGAAGCGGTACGGTGAGAAAGATCCGGTTCTCAACGTCATCGCGGCGCACCACCGGGATGTCCCATCAACATCTTTCTACACACCGGTCGTTATGGCGGCGGATGCGCTCTCTGGAGCACGCCCCGGTGCGAGACGAGAGTCGATGGAACGGTACATCCAGAAGCTCCAGCAGTTGCAGGACATCGCCATGGAGCACAAGGGGGTTACCGAGGCGCACGCGGTGCAGGCGGGGCGCGAGGTGCGTGTCATGATCGACGCGAAGAAGATCGACGACGATCGTGCGTTCTTGCTGGCACGCCAGATCGCCGATCAGGTCTCGAAGGAGATGACGTTCCCTGGCGAAATCAAAGTTACGGTGCTGCGCGAAACAAGAGCGGTTGAAGTCGCACGCTAAACGATAGGCGTATCGATCAAAATACGAGTACTGAGTTGCTTCGCTCTGCCTCGATCACTGATCGCTCAGGATCACCTGCTCGCGGTCTGGGCCGACGCCGACGACAGAGATCGGCTTACCGATGAAGTCTTCGATGAAGGCCAGGTAATCTTGCGCCGCGGTTGGGAGACCCGAGCGGGTGCGTACTTCTGTGATGTCTTCGGTCCAGCCCGGCATGGTTTTGTAGACGGGGGTTACTTCTCCGAGGTCGGCAGCGTCGGGCAAGAAGCGGTCTGTGGTCTCACCGTCCACTTGATATGCCGTGCAGACCTGGAGTTCTTCGATGCCAGAGAGGACGTCGAGGAGGGTAAGCCCGATCGATTCGATGCCGTTGACCATGGCGGAGTACTTCACGGCGACCAAGTCGAGCCAGCCGCAGCGCCGAGGCCTTCCGGTCGTGGTTCCGAATTCGTTGCCCTGCTTGCGGATGCGATCGCCGATCTCATTGTCGAGTTCGGTCGGGAATGGGCCGGCGCCGACACGGGTTGAATAGGCTTTCGCGACACCAACGATCGACCTGATACGGCTGCCGGGGACACCGGTGCCCGCAGGAATACCCAGTGCGGAGCAATTCGAAGACGTCACGTAGGGGTACGTGCCGTGATCGACATCGAGGAGGGTGGCGTTCGCACCTTCGAACAGCAGAGACTTGCCCTGATCGAGCAGGTCGTGGAGGAGATAGGTCGTGTCGGTTACGAGTGGAGAGATGCGTTCGGCGATCTCGGCACAACGATCCGCAAGCACTCTCGGGGCGAAATCCTCGTGCTCCTCGGCCGAGGTGTGGCTTGCGAGAAGCTTGTTCTTGAAATAGGAAACACGCTCGAGCTTCTCGTTGAGCACATCGGGCTTGAGAAGATCACCAACACGGATGGCGGTCGAGCGGGCGGCCTTGTCGGAGTAAGCCGGACCGATGCCGCGTTTGGTCGTCCCGATGGCTTGATCGTGAACCTTGGGTGAGCCAACGCTCGAGGAAGAGAGGACCTGCTCGCGGAGCGCGTCCTCGTCCTTGTGGTAGCTCATGACAACATGGGCACGCGAGGAGAGAGCGAGGTTCTTGATGCTGATGCCGCGTTGCTCGAGCCCGTCAACTTCTTTGAGCAGCTGGAAAGGATCGACGACCACGCCGTTGCCGATGATGGCTTGGGTGTTGTCGTGGAACACGCCGCAGGGGATGAGGTGGAGGGCGAATCGTTCGCCGTTGACGACGACCGAGTGCCCGGCGTTGGCACCGCCGTTGTATCGGACCACCGCATCGGATTGACCAGCAAGGAGATCGATGACTTTCCCCTTGCCCTCGTCGCCCCACTGGAGGCCCACGACAGCACGACACTGGGCGTCGTTGGAGGGAAGGGATGGGGCTGCGGAAGCGATGGGATGGGCACTCTGAGACACGATCAACTCCGGGCGGGCGTGGGGGCGGTTATCGGCCTCTTGGCAAGTGATTGGGGCCGAATGAACAGGGAAGGGTAGTCAGGTTGAAGATCGGGGGGTATCGAGACGATGAGGAGTTGCAGTTTCACGAGAGGCTTTTTCCGATGATCCGCATTCTGTGCCCGAACCTCAAATGCCGCGCTGTTCTGGCTGTTCCGCCTGAAGCGCGGGGGCGATTGGTCCGCTGTAACAACTGTGGCTCCAACGTACGGATCCCGAAAAAGAACGAGGGCGGCGGTTCTTCGAAGGACTCGAACAAGGCCGCGTGAAGCCAAGAGCTACTTCTCGGTCTTCTCATCTTCCTCGAAATCGAAGTTGAAATCGAATTCGCTCGAGCCGTCATTGAGTTCGGCCAAGAGGTCGTCCGTGTTGATCGCGCTGATCTTTGAGACGGTCTCGTCGAGGTCCTCG
>JBCDAP010000317.1:0-3440 GCA_039185335.1 Planctomycetota bacterium
CGCCTGTCTCCTCCTCGACCGGTTCGTCTGCAACGATGCGCTGCTCCGACTGCGTAACAAGGTGGCGGCGGGCATGATCGCGGTGGTGAGGATGCTCATCGATATGAACACCCCAATGGCAGGTTTCGATGCGAGCCTTCGGCATCGCCTCGGCAGCGATACGACCCATCGATTCTGAGGGCGCCAGCCACAGCGTACGAGTCGCACTTGGATCGAGGTAGCGGTGAAGCACGGACGCTTCATGCAAGGCCGCGAGTGACCAGCACTCGACAACAAGCGCCGCATCGACCCTGGTCGCGAGGCGAGCAGCAAAGCCCCAGGCCTGTTCCCCAAAGACATGAACGACGTCGATGGCACGATCCGTCGAAGATTCGGAATCTTCGAAGTCAAGGCGATCCAAGAACTGTCTAATACGATGTGTGCGCGAGATTGGGCCGCCGCGGAGTCGATAGGGCGTCGGGGAACCAAGAGAGAGTGCATCGCTCTCTCGAAGCATCGCTTCAGGGAGCGCCAAGCAAACACGATGACCTTGGCTCAGAAGCCCAACCTCGAGACGACGCAGCATCTCAATCTCGCGGCGAGCAAACGATTCATCAGCAAGGAGCACAATGCGCATGATCGCAGTTCATCATACCGCGACAACCGTCAAACGTTGGCGGGCTGCTTATCGTCGACCGTACGGTAGCTCAGATCCGGCGGCGGCGATTCGTGCCCTTTCACTGCTTCTGTGCGCCACACGCCAACCCAATGATCAGGTTTGACTTGTTGAAGGTAATAATCGCCGGCCGGACCGGGTTCGGGAGCAAGGTCAGCAGGAGCGTCATGCCAAGGCCACCAAGGCCGGACACCATCCTCGGCCCCCGGGAGCTTCTTGAACTCCTCTTCGCGATCAACCACATCGGTAATCGTGACCAACCGATCGAGCTTCTGCGACATCTTCGGGATAGAAGCCAGCAGGCCCCTGGTGTAGGGATGCAACGGCTCGTCGAAGACCTCGTAAACCGTCGCATACTCCACAACACGACCCGCGTACATCACACAAACAACGTCAGCGTTCTCGGCAACAACTCCGAGATCATGCGTGATCAGCATCATCGACATCTCGCGATTCTGCTGGAGCTGCTTGAGCAATTCGAGAATCTGTGCCTGAATGGTGACATCCAACGCGGTAGTTGGTTCGTCGGCAAGGAGAAGTGTCGGTTGACACGCCAGCGCCATCGCGATCATCACACGCTGCCTCATGCCGCCAGAGAACTGATGCGGATAATCGTTGAGTCGATCTCGCGCCGCCGGGATCCCCACATCGGTCATCGCCTGGACGGCGATCTCTATAGCCTCTTTGGGTGTGACCTCTTGATGAAGCAGAATCGCCTCAAGAATCTGATCCCCGATCGTGTACACCGGGTTGAGGGATGTCATGGGCTCTTGGAAGATCATTGCGATCTCAGAGCCGCGAATCGCACGCATCTGCTTCTCGTTCAACTCGAGAAGATTGGTCGGTTTGCCATTGAGATTGAAGAGAATCTCCCCGCGATCGAATCGGCCGGGGGGACGCGGGACCAACTGCATCGTGCTCATCGCGGTCACCGACTTCCCACAACCCGACTCCCCTACCACAGCCAGTGTCTGGCGAGGGTAGATAGTCATACGGACGCCATCGACCGCCTGAACACGCGGACCGGTCGGGTTATCAAAGGAAACTGCGAGATCCTTCACCGAGATAACCGGAGTTTCGTTGTGGGACTTCGTGGCCATGAGTCAAGAACGTGCTTTCTTTCGTTTGGGATCGATCGCGTCGCGGAAAGCTTCACCAATAAGGACAAAGGAAAGAACCGTCAAAAAGATAGCAAGAGTCGGGAAAACCGCTAGCCACCAATAGAAGAGACCTTCGGCACGAGCGAATGCGATGAGACGCCCCCAGGATGCCTGCTCAACAGGTCCGAGTCCAAGGAAGGAAAGAACCGCCTCGAAAGAGATCGCTGAAGCGATCGCAAAGGATGAAGCAACCAGCACCGGGGTCACACCATTGGGCAACATATGCTTGAAGAGTGTGGAACGGAGAGGCAATCCCACCGCACGGCACGACTGCACAAAGTCCATGGAACGGAGCTTGAGAAACTCGGCCCGAGTGAAACGTGCGGATCCCGTCCAGCCGAAGCAACCGAGGATCGCCATCATGACGTAGATGTTTCGCGGAAGAACGCCCGCAGCAACGATCAGCAGGAACAGGACGGGGATAGCCTGAAAGATCTCGACCAATCTGTAGAGCAAGAGATCCATGAGTCCGCCGAAGTAGCCCATCAGCGCGCCGATGATGATCCCAATCGTGACCGCGATAGCAGTAGAAACCAGGCCGATGGAGATAGCCAGACGACAAGCGTGGATCATGTGCGTGAAGACATCTTGGCCATCACCATTCGTGCCGAGAACATAGAGGCGACCGTAAGGGCGAAGAAGATCGCTCAGCCGCTCTTCGGTACGAGAGCGAGTAAGAGACTGCGCCTCTTCATCACTCAGACCGACCCGCCATTCATTGAACGAAGCGAGCACCGCTTCACGATCGTCGATAGCAAGAGGAAAGTCTTCTGATTGAAGCTCTGCGACAACTTTGTCGAGCTCGGAGAGCTGAATAGTGTTGACACGCGGACGGACGCTCGCCACAAGTCGCTTGGCGAGTGTTTGGTCTTCTGTCGTCAGCGGCTTGGCATTCCGGGCATCGCGATCGTTGTAGCGCTCGAGTGGGGAGAAAGGAACGGGCGCACGAATGATGGAAATCTCACCTCGTTGAACCGCCGTTTCGTAAGAGATGATGTCGCCAGCGATGGTGCGGTAAGAATACGTGGTGCGAGCGTCGCCCCAAGTGTGAAAGACTCCCGCGCCCACGACAAGAGCAACCAGAACCGCGACAAGTATGCGTTCGGGAAGAGAGCGAACGATCGGGAGGATGAGGGCCAGAAAGAAGAACGGAACAGTAAACACGAGAGCTGGAAGAATCTCTCTTGCAAAGGATCCGCCGCGAAGATCTACCAGCCATTGTGGGGCATCGCCCCGGATGGCGTAGTCCAGCACGATCCCTGCAAAGAGTGTCGATGCGCCACCCTGGACACCGGCAAGGAAGAGCGGCCGGAGACGCTTGCCACGATTGCCAGGCAGGCCGATCGCAAGGATGCACGCGATGCCGAAGACAATACCAAAGATATCGCCCGCTGAGAGGGTGTCCCAAAGCGGTGAATACCGCTCGGTCGGCTCACCCGCTTCATTCAGAACGGTGACGAGGTAAGGATTACCATTGGCAATAAGCGGGGCGAACATCGCAATCAGAAAAACAAAGGCCGCCCAAACAAGACCAAGCCGCGCCGCGTTTTGTTGCTTGACGTAGTCCCATGCGTCCTCCCAGAAGGGCTTGGCGTGACCACCGTGCTTGCCGGTCATCGCCATGA
>JBCDAP010000318.1:0-3428 GCA_039185335.1 Planctomycetota bacterium
GAGCTGGTCGGCCCACAGTCACTATTGCTGATTGATCTGGATGCCCAGGACTTTGTGGATGGCTTTTTTCCCCTCTCTATTGTGAACAACACTGGCAGTTCCCTTCGGGGTTTAGATACGGATATCTCCGGGCGTCTTATCGCGTCAGGGGCAGGGTTCTTCGAAATCGATCTCGATACGGGGGCTTTGTCCGAACTCACGTACTCGCAGAGCTTGCTGGCTGCACTCGGTTTCGGGGTCATTAATGATTTCGATATCTCGATGGTCGATGGGAGGGAAGTGATCACGGGTCACGCAGGAGACTTCGGCGAGCTGCTCTTCCAAGCAGACTACCAGACGGGAGATCTGCTTTGGACGCGTGCTGCTGCCGCAGATCTCTCGCGTGGTTTAGCCGTTGGGTTCTGTGATGCCGACTTCAACCGCGACGGCGTGGTAGACGCGTTCGATCTTATCGACTTCGTTCATGCTGTAGATGCAGGTGACCATGCGACCGACATCAACGACGACACCTTTATCGATGGGCTAGATGTCGATGCGTTCATTCTTCTCCTCGAAAGTATCGACTGCCAGTCGGAGTAGTGCCTGGTCTTCGGCTCCTCTCTTGGCTTTGCGATGGTTGCCTTCCACTGTCTTTCTTGTAGCCGTTGTCTGCACGCCACTGGCAGTCAAGCCGACAGTGACACTTCCTTGGCTGCTCGCAACAGTTTCAGGGCTGAAGATTTGGAGAAGTTTCTGTTGGTAAAGATCTTGGTTCTGTTCCTGTCTGATCGATGAGTTTCTCAAGGGTTGGCTGTTGGCCTTGGAGTTGTTTGTTCAGAACTTCTTGAGCATGCACTGCATCACTTGTGGCGTCTTGAAGGAACAGGTTGAAGCCGGTTAGCAGCGCGATGGTCGAGACGCCAAGCATGGCGACTTTGACGGAGATCGGGCGTCGGCGGTCGACCAGTTTGAGCTTCCTGCCGAGAGAGGGCTTGAGCCAGTCGATGGGGCGATACTCGAGCCAGTTGGTGAGGTCTTGGGTGAGTTCGTCCGCGGTTTGGCACCTTGCGGTTGGGTTCCACGCAACGCCCCGTCGGGTGATCTCACGAAGGTCGGCGTCGGCAAGTCGCTTCATCGATTCCAAGGCTGGTCGGCTAGCCTTCCTGTGAATCGTCTCGAGCACCTCGGAGGCGCGGATCCCCATGGGCAGCTCGTTCGTGACGGCCCAGATGAGGAGCGATGAGAGCGAGAAGATGTCGGAGACTGTACCGAAGTTTTCAGGGTCGCTGACTTGTTCTGGAGAGGCGAAGGCGAGGTTGCCGCCCAGCTTGCCCACACGGTCTTGGGGAGGACACGCGGCGTCGAACGCGTGTCCGAAGTCCGTGAGCCAGGCACGCCCTTCCGCGTTCACAAGGATGTTCGCGGGCTTGATATCTCCGTGGATGATGCCGACACGATGGACTTCCGTGAGCGCGGAGGCGATGTCGCGGATAACGCGGACCCGCTCGCGGATCGAGGGCTTCTCGTTCTCGATCCACTCGTTCATCGGGATCCCTTCGGCAAACGAGAAGACCGCGTAAGACTCTCCTGTGGAGAGGATCTCGCGGTCATAGGCACGCACGGCGTTGGGATGATCGATAAGGCGAGCACGAGTGGCTTCTTCGAAGGAAGTGGTTGGTCGCGCGATGCCGGCGATGTTGTCGTGATAGATCTTGAGCGCGACGAGCGCGGTGTTGAACCGCGAGCTCATCTGCCTGTCGACGGCTTTGTAGACCCAGCCGCTGGAGCCTCCGCCCAGGAGTTCTTTGAGGTGGTAGCGAGGCTCGCCGTCGGAGAGGAGCGGTCCGAATTCCGAGGGTGTGTCGAGCGGTTCTGGATATGCCGCGGACGAGAGCGATGCCGTGGACAGTAGGAGGCCCGACAAGGCCGAGGCGCGGGTGATCTGCGATTCGAATTCAGGATACTTCGTTGTGAGGCTCTTCTTCACCTCCTCGATCCGGTTGCCTCGGACCTGCGCTGTGCGGAGGACCATGTCGATCGCCGCATCGAGGGCGAGAGGGTAATGCGTTGGCTCAGGGATCCACCGCAGGTAATCCGAAAGCGCGATGCGTGCTCCGAGAGATTCACGTCGTCTGCCGTCTTTCTCGATCTCGCAAGCGAGCTCGAGGTCGGCATCGGTAAGCGATTCGTTCTCTCGCATGACCGAGGCGGAAGAGTTAGTCGTCATCAGAAGGCAACTCGCTGCGCGAGTCTCGAATTCTTTTTCTCATCCGATGCCAGCGCTGTCGGATCAGGTCGGGTGATAGTGAAAGAGCGTTTGCGATTCGGGTAAAGGTATAACCGCGTGCCCGCAACTGCAGCATCGATTCGTCGATGTAGTCTCCTGCTTTGCTGTGTTTCTCGATGGTCTCGATCAACTCAGATTGGTCTTCGGTTTCGATACCCTCGAACTCGCTTTGGTGGACCTTGGCCGAGGCTCTCGTTCCTCTTCTGCCTTTTCTCCAGAGCGTGTGGCACGTGTTGTCGCTGGTTCGGAAGAGATAGGCCAGGAGTTGATCGACATTCTCCGCGTTGATGGATTCGTTCATCACGGCGCGATCGAGGCGGCGGGCGACCGATGAGAAGACATCTTCGGTCTCGGACAGCGAGCGTGCCGATTGGCTGAGCATGCCGCGGATTCTTCTGATCAGATACAAGCGGTGTCTGAGGATAAATTCTGCGGCGGCGTCGCGATCACCGTTGCGGATCAGTAGGAGCAACTCGTCATCGCTTCGCGGTTCCGTTGGTTGCGACGCGGGCGATCTGTTCGATTGATCGTCGAATGATGTCACACTTCACCGCCTCGAAGCATCTTGTTGAGTGTTGGGAGTGGGACCCGTTTGTGGGCACGAACTCTTTCCTATCAAAGTCTCTTAATCATAACAGGAAGAAACGCGGATACCACGAAGAAACATGATTGTCTTTGTTTGTTTGGATGTCCAAACAAACAAGCTGCTCGGTTTGGATCTTGGACACCCCCTTGTAAGGTGGACCCAATACAATTGGCCTAAGTAGGTGGACAAACCGATTTTTGTGGTACGATAATGGGATAGGCATGAAGATTGACTTTGTTGGAAATCGGATGCTCCGCCCAGCTCCAGCTTTCACACTGCTTGAGTTGATGGTTGTCATAACGATACTTTCCATCCTCGTCGCGATCTTGATGCCAGTCCTGCCGGCGGTTCGCAAACAAGCGCACATGACGATCGATATGGCCAACCTCAGGCAGCATGGCCAGGCGGTTGTCTCGAGAGCGTCTGACACCATGGATCATCTGCTTGGTCCGGGCGGGAGCGGAGCAGCCGAATCCGAATTGCTTTCTCGCTTTGCAACTCCCGAAGCTGAGACAACCTCTTGGAGATTTACTCGCCTCGGTCGCGATGCTATCCCAACCATCGACTTGCTCGGCC
>JBCDAP010000319.1:0-3420 GCA_039185335.1 Planctomycetota bacterium
CTCCAAGCTCTTCCCGATGCAACCGTCTTCCACATGTTGACCCAGAACTCACGCCGATGTCGGCGGGAATTCAAAACCTTGTGATCTTGCCCGATCAACTCTTCTCGCGAGTACCCGCTGACTTTGCAGAACCCTGTGTTGACGTCGATGATCCGGCCCTGTGCATCCGCGATCGACATAATGGAATGCTCGTCCAGCGCCGTCCGCAACGCCGCGATATCACGCTCTGCCGCTTTCTTCGCGGTGATGTCAATACGGATCGAGACATACTTCTCGGGCTTCCCATCCTTGCCAATGTACGGCACGATCGTTGAGTCGACCCAGTACAACGAGCCGTCCTTCGCACGGTTGCACACCTCGGCACGCCAAGGCCTACCTGATGCGATCGTCTCCCACATCTCGGCCCAGAACTCGCTTGGGTGAATCCCGGAGTTCAACATGCTGTCATCCTGACCAATGAGCTCCTCTCTTGAGTAGCCACTGATCTGGCAGAACCCGGGATTCACATCAATGATCTTCCCATGACGGTCCGAAATCGAAAAGAGTGTGTGCTCTTCAAGAGCGACACGGACGGAGCGATTCTCGCGCTGCACACGCTGCGAATCGCTCGTTGCCTGAGCACGAGAATGAACCAGAACGCCGGTCAACAACGAAAGCGTCAGCGAGATGACCGAACCGGTCACCAAGAGGGTGTAAGCAAGCGTGAGATCCGTCGCAAAGACATCCGCGGAAGCGGGCTTCATCAGAAGCTGCAGTTTCCGCCCTGCAAAGGTGAAATGTATGCTTCGCCGAAGACCATTACCATCTGCCTCGTATTCCGAAGGTGACTCGTAGAGCAGTTCATACACCCCCGAATTCTCCTCACGAAGATCAATGCTCAGCATATCCGAGTCGTATGTCGCATCGCTCTGGATCAACTGACGGATTCCGATCGGAACCGCCACCCATCCATAAAGAGACGCTCTCCGCTCCGCAACGGTCGATACCGGCTCACCATTATGATAGACAGGATGCGCCAGCACAAGCCCTTTCCGCTGCTCCTTGTCCTGGACGAGTTCGAGACCCTCGGAAAGACAAACGTCACCACTTTCCATCGCGAGATCATACGTTCGCCGATTGGCAGAACGCGTCGCTAGATCCAGGCCTAGTGCATCATGATTGATCAAGTCGGGTTCGTGATACTTGATGATGTAGTGAGGACCATCCGGATTCTGCAAGTCAGAATTGATGGGTTGGCGAATCTCGAAATCATCAACCCCGTCCGCATGCGCATCCGCAACGAAGTCGTCGAGATCTTCATGCTCGACTCGTTCGACGAAGGCGATTCCGAACATCCCCGGAAACCGATGAATCGGGTCGACATACTCGGCGTAGTCACACCATTCTTGTCGATCGACATGGTTTGATGCCGCGAACAAGCCAGCCGCATTCTGGAGCACACCGGCGTACATCTCGAACCGCTGCTGAATCCGGACCGCAAAGGTATCGCATTCAACACGAAACTCTTTCGCAGACTCCTCCTCTGCGAAATGACGAGCCACCGTAAACGAGCCCACCGACGCGACAGACCCGAGCAGCATTGTCAAAACCGCCGGCCAGAATTCCAAACACCGCATCATATGAGAGCTGATCGACCCCTCCGGGCCACGAGAAAACAAACCACGATTCCCAGAACGGCTTGATGTCATCTCAAGCCGCCTTCCAAAGCATCCAAACCAATACCATCAACAAAGAGTCCGGTCATCATTCGAATCCTGTCCCTGTCCCTTCCCTACTGCGGGGAGGTCATCAGGCGCATACATCGCCACAGCACGACGATGTGTCCAGCATGGATCTTCGAATTCAGAACAACTCGGTCGGCGCATGAACGAATCGGCGGATGCACCCCCTATACCGGGAGCATCTGCGCCAATCCAACTACCACGTTAAGGGCCCCGGCCGTTAAGCCGCGGACGCCTGATCCGACTGATTCCCAAACCAAGCCACACATGTCCGAACAAGCTTGGATCGATCGATCGGCTTCGTCAGATAATCATCACAACCCGCAGCCAGACACCGTTCACGATCACCCTGCATCGCGTGCGCAGTTAAAGCGATGATCGGCTTGTCGAATCCTTGATCACGCAACCTCCGCGAAGCGCTGTAACCATCAAGCTCCGGCATCTGCATGTCCATCAACACAACGTCCGGCACCTGATCCCCAGCAGACTCGATGATCTCGCACGCGATCCGCCCGTTGTCCGCCACGGTCACATCAGCGCCCGCTTTCTTCAGATGAAACGAAATCAACCGCTGATTATCCGGGCCATCTTCAGCGAGCAGAATCCGGTATCCATCCAAAGGCTTTCCTTCGAACTTCTTGCTCTTGTCCGCCTCGGCATTCGATACAGCGACCTGCTGATCGGCACTCGCCTGCGCAGGGTCGACAAGCTCGATCCGATCAATGGCTCCTACCGAAATCGAAACGGAGAACGTCGATCCGACACCCTCGGTCGATTTAATCGAAATACCCTCGCCCCCGAGCATCATCGACAACGCGTTCGAGATCCGAAGCCCGAGCCCGGTCCCGCCATACCGCCGACTCATGCTTGTGTCAGCCTGATTGAACGCCGCGAACTGCGAAACATGCTCACATTGTTTCGGGGTCATCCCGATCCCTGTGTCCACAACCCGGAAGTTCACGCGTCGACGCTGCGAGTCAAACCCTACACAGAGTTTCACACTTCCAACCTCGGTGAACTTGATCGCATTCCCCATCAGGTTCAAGAGAATCTGTCTGAGCCGAGTCGGGTCCGATTGGATAATCCGAGGCATCCTGGTCTCAAACACGGCGCACGCGTCCACACGCTTCCCGTTCGCACGCGGACGAACGAGAGAAACCACTTCCTCAACAATCTGCACAGGGCTTGTCTCAATCGTCTCCACACGCATCTGCCCCGCTTCGATCTTTGACATATCCAGAATGTCATTGATGATTGTGAGCAGGTGATTCGCGTTGTTCCGGATCGTGCGCACCGCATCCACAGACCGCTCACGATCGGCAGGATCATCGCTGTCAACCTCGAGCAGGTCGGCATAGCCCAAGATCGCTGTCATGGGCGTGCGAATCTCGTGGCTCATGTTCGCCAGGAATTCACTCTTGGTCTGGTTCGCGGTCTCCGCCACTTCCTTGGCATGACGCAAACGGATTTCGTTCTCGGCTTGCTCAGTGATATCACGCTTGATCAGGAGAATCCGGTTGACTTTTCCATTCTCATCGTGCAAAGGCGAAGCCGCGAGCTGAACCCACATGATTTTGTCGACCGATTCACCCCTTGCGATCGATTCCTGGGTGCTCCCGAACGGGTACAACCCCACGCGCTCCTCAAACACAGCGTTCGATAGAACCGTCTCGATGAGCCGATCGATCACCTCCGCGCC
>JBCDAP010000320.1:0-3418 GCA_039185335.1 Planctomycetota bacterium
ATTGATTGTTGACAGCATCGATTGAGTCAAAGAACCAGTTCAGACGGACGTTGCTTCCTGCGTGGCTTGTGATATCGAATGTGCGTTCAACCCACTCGGTGCCGCTGGTAAGGGGGCGGTCAAGGAGAACGCCGTTTATGGATAGCTCTGCGATGTCGACATTCTGCGACGCTTCCGCATCGAGTCTCGATCGGTACGTCAGTTCGAGGCGTTCACCGCTACCGATGGCGGGGAGTTGTATGTCTGGGGAAGCGAGTTCTCCTGAGACTCGGTAGCCAGTGTCGAAGTTGCAAGTTGCGGGTTGTCCGAAGTACGCGATGGTTGCTCCATCTCCGCTATTCGGATCGTTGCAAAGCTCGGTGGCGTTCCACAGTCCAGAGATCGTCCATCCTTCGCTGATGCCAGATTCGAAGCTTTCGGCAAAGATCGGTGTCGAGTTTGCGTGACCCACAGTGCGAGAGATCCATGCGATCGACGAACCGGAGGGAGGAGCGTGAAGCTCTTGGCCTGCAGGACTCTTTGCTTTGGCACGAAGAAAGATGCGGGTGCCGCAAGGTATTTCGGGGAGCTCGGCCACGTATCGTCCGGGCTCGGTTTCAAGGGCTTGAATCGTCGTCCAGAGTTGCTGATCGAGAGAGAGATCGATGGACACATCTGTGCAGGATGACGGGCCGGTGAGTGTGAAGATCGGAGAAGCTGTTTCTAGAATAAAGTCACTTGGAAGATCGAATGCGAGCGGTTGGCTGGCGCGCTCTGAGTTAATGAAACCGGAGGCCACGAGAGCAAAGCCCTGCTCGGCTTGCTGGATATTGGTTCCTAGCACTTGGATGGTCCACTCACCGGTTTCCGGTTGCAGAATCCGGACTTGCTCGACATTGTTCAGACTGTCGGAAGTGCCGCCGGGTGTCGAGTGCGCGTTCTCCCCAAAGACATTGCCGAGATAGCGTTCCCCGGATGGGGACACGAGCTCGAGGTCGAGATTGTTGATTGCAACGGACAGTGCGCCTGCTGAAGCGGGAGGATCCGTCCAAACAAGCGTTACTGCGAATGGTTCAGCTGCATTGGCAACTTCGATTTTGTGTTCAACAACCGAGCCTGTGACGAGGCCCTCTTTGTTCCAACGGTCGTCAATAAAGAGTGCGCGGTCACCCGGAGAAAGGAATAGCGAGCGGCTGAGATGAAGACGCCCCCAGCCTTCGGTTCCATTCGGGAACCCTGCGATTCCTGACATATCCACAGTGGAATTCAGGAGGGTTGCCTTCATGAGCGCTGCAGAAGGGACGAAAGCGTCGTCCTCACGGGAGCTTCCCGTTGGGTAGAAGCCTTCCGTGTAATACTGACGAACGATCGTGGCCGCGCCGGAAACAACAGCAGCTGCCTGTGATGTCCCGGTTCTGGCTTGGAGGGACATCGCGGGTATCGTTTCTTCATCGCCTCGCTTTGTTGCGGCAAGGACCCCGGCTCCGGGTGCGATGATATCCGGCTTGAGGCGTCCGTCGAGGGTCGGGCCAATGCCGCCACGAGCAAAGTCAGTGAGCGGGATGGGAGTGCCGAGTCCTCCCGATGCGGCGACGGAGAGCACGTTCTTGGCGTTCTCTGGGCTCTTGATGTCTCCTGAATTTACTGTTGCAAAGACCAGAAGATGTGCTTCATTTTCGTAAGCAAAGAGATCGGCATGATGAGATAGCCCGGAGTATGACCCGGTGGAGGCGTCACCCCAGCTGTTGTTGTGAACGAAAGCGCCCTGGGAGGCGTGAAGCTCGAAGGTGTCCAGCATCTCGAGACCTGATTGCGGCACTGGCGAGTAAACAAGCTTGGCATGCGGAGCTTGTCCCGTTCGGTCGGTTGGTGCAAGGTCGAGGGGGCAGTTGCCCGCAATGATCGAAGCAATGTGGGTGCCGTGCGAAGATGAATAAGAGGATACTTCCGCGTTGTAGGCAATGAACTTGGCGTGGTTCGGGCCTGGTGGATCAGACTGCGGGTCCCACAATGAACAGTGTGTGAGATCAGGGGCTCCATCGATGAGACCAACGATCTGGTTTGTTCCGAGGAGCCCAACATCGTGGAATGGAGTTGCTGGTTCACCTGCCCCTTGTTCGGATTGGATGGCTATTGCTGCGGATTGGTTTCTGAGAGCGAAGGGTTCTGATGAAAAAAGAAAGTTTTTTTCATGTGTTGTGATGGATAATGCCGTGAATGGCTCCGATTGAGTGGGTCGCATTTGTGCGGTTGTGGTAGCAGCTGCGAGCGCGATAGTCGCTATACAAATCATTTGAGCGCCGTGTTCGGGGTGCATCTCTCGTCGCTCCTCGCGAGGTGTTCGTACATATCGGCGGCACATTGCCGCCCACCTGCTATCGGGCTTGCCTCGCAAAAGATCGAGGGATGCAGGACCAAAGACTCACAACGCATTCCGCGGATATGGATCCGTGACGATTGTGAGCGCAAGATTAGCCGATTTCGACCCCTCCCCTATGGGAGGTTTTGAATCTCACAAAGATTTTGCAGCCAGAGATCGAGGTTTTGCGAGGGGAGGTATCGTGCCGATATACTCCGTACGGTTACTGGAAGTGAGCATTCACAAACTGTCGATGGAGGACTGCATGACGCGGCTTCTCAGCGCTCTGAGCGGAAATAGAATCGCCATCGTGTGCTTGGTCCTCTTTGGGCAGGCCGCAATGGTGCCTGGTGTTTGGGCCCAAACCGGGCAAGAGCAACGAGTTGAGCGTCGCGTTGAGCGCGCGGTCCAAGAGACGCAAGCGGATCAGTCATACCGGATCCGCATCGACCCGAGCCTTTCTTTCTCGGAGCGGAACTATTTGGACGTCGGTGGTTCGTTCACATTCACGGCACTCCACTTGGTTGACGCGAATGATGAGAACCGACGCCTGCTTCAACCCGAGTTGACCGTTTACGGGCGTGCGGTGCTCGATCGAGCACATACATTCTTCTTCCGCTCCCGTTTCCGTTATCGCGAATTCTCGGATGGAGATTCCTTTGATGGGAACGGCGATTCTTGGGAAGAGCCCTATATCGATCGCTTCTGGTACGAGTTCGATCTCGGTCGTGCTGTGCAAGCTTATGAAGGGCAGGCCAGCGAGAACAACTTCAACTTCCGCATCGGCCGACAGTTTGTGGAGTGGGGCCAAGGATTGGTTTTATCGGAGCAACTGCACGCTGTTGTAGCGGAAGCCAAGTTCGGCAAGGTCAAGATCACTGGCCTTGCAGGTGTCACGCCGACCGATGAGTCGATCACCGACTTCGACGCTTCAAGGATTGGATTCGATACCAACACTGAACGCGCCTTCTTGGGTGGTGAGATCCGTTACACCACAGTGGACTCGCATGAGTTTTATTTCTCGTATGTCCGGATGGCGGACTGGAACTCTGATGGCGGGACAGTCGCTCCGCTCGGCGG
>JBCDAP010000321.1:0-3415 GCA_039185335.1 Planctomycetota bacterium
GAGCAGATTCGCTTGCCCAGATTCTCAATCTCTGAGATCTGGTGGAACCAAGTGATCGTATGAGGCAAACTGTATATCAGGGCGAGCAAATCCTGCGCTCGGTGGGACTAGCCTATGAATCCCCGTGAGCTATGGAAGAATCCAAGAAACAAATTTCAATGTCAGTTCATGATGATCGCCCTCCGCGCGCGAGATGTGTGCTGCTCGCGCACCGTGGATCGGGTGCGGATGTTCAGGAAGTCGGCACGGTTCCGGTTGCGCTTATGCGTGTGCTTCGGCGGCGCGATGTTGAACTCCATGTTCGGGTCGACTCGCACGATGCGCTCGCAACGGTGCTCGAGTTTGTTCGTATCGACGATCGCATCCCGACGGTGCTTCTGATAGTCGAGCCCGATGACTTTGCTGATGCGTCTGAGCTTGTGGACATGATCTCGCGCTTTGCGCCGGAGGCCGCTGTCTGGCGCTACGACAGCGAGCGCATCGGAGGCGGGGGTCTTGCGGCTTGGCGGGAAACGGATCACACACCAACGCTTCGCCTGATCCATAGCGACGAGCCCGAGGAGCATGAGCCAACAGCAGTTGTATCGGAGGGTGCTTCGCTTCTCGAGTCGAAGCTGTCGCATTCGCCTGAGCCCGACAAAGACACGGTCGAGCTTTCCGAGCAAGAGTTGGCGTTGTTGCTCAGTGTTCCGCCTCCCGATGACGGAGGGGGTGGAAGATGACCGCAGCCATCGGTGCTCGTTCGGGCCGAAGCAATGTGCGGATTATCCTGATTGGTAACACTGGCTTTGCGAGTGCCCTGCGTGCTCACAGCGGGATTGAAGTGATCGAGGTGGACTCCACACTCGAAGCGATCGGCCAGGCCAGCGTTGGTGGTGAGCGGTGCGTCATTGTTCTTGGGGAGATCGATCTGGATTCTGATCGTCGATCGACGTTTGTTGGCGCTCTTCGCGCTGTAAACGATGGCGTGCGTATTTACACGCCCATGGAGT
The DNA here is from genome assembly GCA_039185335.1 of Planctomycetota bacterium. GTDB lineage: Bacteria > Planctomycetota > Phycisphaerae > Phycisphaerales > UBA1924 > JBCDAP01. The sequence continues at coordinate 993 of JBCDAP010000321.1, forward strand.
GCACCGATTGGCCGGCGTGGATGGTCGATCGGCTGGTCGATAGCGCCGAGCGTTTGGTTGAAGCGGCAAAGAAGCGCGACGACCCATCAGATCCGGAGCAGGCCTTTGCGGGTGAGAGCGGAAGCGACATAGGGCCTTGGTCGCAGGCTGCGGAAGCACTGCTTTCGGGCCACTCTGTTCTCGAGGTTGTCTTGGACTCTCTTCGGGTCTGGGCCGGTGATGAAACGTTGATGTACCACCCGGCTGATGAGGGGGTGTCCGGGGCGAGCAGTGTGCCTGTGGCGCATGGTGATCGAACCCTTGGAGTGCTTGTCGGGACTGTGGCCTCTCCTGGGAAGCTTGCCGAAGCGGCGAAGCATCTTGCTTTGTGGCTCACCCTTGAGGCTCAGCACCATCAGTTGACCCGAGCAGCCTTCCGCGACCCGCTCACGGGCGCGTACAACCGGCGAGGCTTCGAGCTTGCCTTCGATCGTGCGATTGCTCGCGCACGCGATGAGCGACGATCGGTTTCATTGATGCTGCTCGATCTCGATGATTTCAAGCGGTACAACGATGAGTACGGGCATGAAGCCGGCGATGCGGTGCTTGTGAGCATTGTTGATCTGGTTCGCGCGCTTGTGCGTCCGGCGGATCTTGTTTGCCGTATTGGTGGTGATGAGTTCGCGGTCATTCTTGATGACCAGGGCAAGAAGCGAGTCGAAGGAAGTCAGATGCCGCGCGAGTTTGCCGCGCTTGCGGATCGCTTCGCGGCTGCCCTCAAGGTTCATGAGTGCGATGCGCTGGGGAAAGACTCGGCGGGCAAGTTGTCGTTGACCGGCGGGCTTGCAAGCTACCCCTGGGACGGGGTGACGCGCGCTGAACTGCTTCGAACGGCGGATCGTTTGCTTCTGGAGGCGAAGGCTTCGGGGAAGGGGCGGATCCGTCTTGGCCGCTTCTCGGATGATTGCTCCTAACAAAAATAAAACGTCGTTTTTGAGCCCAGGACTTGCTTTGTGGGCGGAAATTGTCACTATGGCGTTTTCTGGCCGCCTCGTGCGGCGTGTATTGGCCCTTCACCCCCAGCCAGGAGTCGCCGTCCATGCAAGAGTTTGAACAGCTGAAGCAACTGATCGCCGAGATCGAGGACGACATCAACAAGTGCGAGGGCGGGAACAAGGCGGCCGGGACCCGTGTCCGCAAGCAGATGCAGGACATCAAGAACGCAGCTCAGTCGGTTCGCCAGAAGGTTCTGGATATCCGCGACGCGGACTGAGCGGGCATCGGGAGGTTCGGTCGGGTATGGCAGTTGAATCTCTTTTTGACCTGAAATCGCTTGATCTCGGTTTGGTCGCCGATCGTGCGGGTATTGCCGAGATGAATGCGCATCGGGGTAGCTTTGCTCTTATTGACGAGATCGTTCATCTCAACGATGAGATGACACGCTGTGTTGCGCGGATGGCTGTTCGAAAGGACGCGTTCTGGGCTCCCTGCCACATCCCGGGTCGACCGATTATGCCCGGCGTGTTGTTGGTCGAAGCTGGGGCTCAGGCGGCGTCGTACATGTACTACCGCAAAAGCCAGAAGAAGTGGTTCGCGGGCTTCACGCGGATCCAAGAGGCCACGTTCCGGGGAATGGTCGAGCCCGACTGCACGCTCTATTTGCTTGTTGACGAGCAGAAGTACAACCCGAAACGCTTCGTGACCAAGCTCCAGGGTCAAGTCGATGGCGAGATTGTGTTTGATGCACAAATCACGGGCATGGCGTTCCCTCATTTGGGCGATGTGGAGCGGAAACCGCTTGCGGAAGCTCAGGTGTGAACGGAAGCGGGTCGGAGGACGCGTTCGTCGTTGATATCGATTCGGTTTGGGTGGACCGGCGTTGTGCGCCCGCTTTGTCACTCGAAAGTGGCGAAGCGTGGCGTGATGTCCCGGCTTCGGCTGGCGTGGTCACGCTTCATCACGAAGCTTCGGAGGATGCTCTTGCGGTTCTGGCGACCGCGGATCTTCGCGGGATGGTTCGTCGTCGTCTTGAGAAGCCCGAGGGCGAAGTAGTCGATCGTGCGAGGTGGCTGGTTTGCGATTCGGCGGGCGAAGCGGAACTGTTGCAGGCTGCGGTTGCCAAGAGCGTGATGCCCGGGCGTTGGCGTGGTTTGCTCGGGAAGGCGACGGCTTGGTTTGTGGGTATCGAGCTTGAAGCGAGCACGCCGCGTTTCGAGGTGATGCCTGCTCATGCTGCGACTGAGTTCGGATCCCTGGTTCTGGGCCCGCTTATCTCCAAACGAACCGCGAGTGATTTGGTTCGTCATCTGGATGAGCTCTTCGATCCTTACAGCTCCAAATGCATGCATACAACTACCAATCCGATTGCTATGAAAAATTATAGGTACATTTCAATAGGCAATGGTCAAGAGAGAAACGTTACCAGAAGGTTCAAAGCTTTCAGC
>JBCDAP010000322.1:0-3401 GCA_039185335.1 Planctomycetota bacterium
CGCCAAGCGGTGTGCGCTCAACGGGCTCGCGGTCGCGAAGTCGATCCTGAATGATCTCGACCGGATCGAACAGATCCTGAGAGTGGATGGATTTGTCGCATCGGAGGCCGGGTGGGGCGGCCAGCCTGGGGTCATCAACGGAGCGAGCGAGGTGCTCTTCGAGATCCTGGGCGAACGAGGGCGTCACGCCCGCGCCGCGGTCGGCGTCTCGGCGTTGCCCCTCAATGTTCCTGTCGAGGTCGCGATGGTGATCGCGGTCAGCCCCTAAGAGCACTTTGCATCACTTGAATTGTGTGCCACTGGCAGCTCGCTGCCAGTGCTCTAGGAACCTCAACTCTAATGAGCACTGGTTGACAAGCAACCAGTGGCACACATCATCGAAGGTGAGTATTGGCGACGCCAAATGTTCAGAGATCGAAAATGATCAAGCCATGACTTCTTCGCTCGCTTCAACCAGCACGAACTCGCCCGGCTTGTCCGCGTTCGCTTCGACGACGAAGCAGGGCTCGCCCGCCTCGTGATCGAGCACGAGCAACCACTTCCGTTTGAATCCATCCTTAAGCAGTTCCATCCGTGAGTTCATGCTCGTCCATGGCTCGACGTCGTAGGCCAGATTGGTTGTCGCCCGCGCGTGATATCGCGTTGGCATCACGTCACTCACAAAGACAACATCACTTCTGGCACCGCCTCGCTCCGCGCGGATGCACTGCTGCCCCCACGTGTGGCCCGGCGTCGGAAAAACATGCAGACCCGAAAGAACCTCGGCTTCGCCATCAACAAGACGCAAACGCTCGGCAACCTCATCGTTCAGGTGATTGCGAAGATACGTCTTGCTCATGGTGGAACGATTGGCGATCGCATCGGTCCACTCTTGCTCCTGAACGATGATCTCGGCGTTAGGGAAGGTCAGCACTTCCTTGTCTCCGCCGGCAGGGTCGCGGCGCGTGATCCCGCCGGCATGATCGAAGTGCAGGTGAGTCAGCACCACCGCAGAGATGTCCTTGGGATCGCAATCGATCTCGTGCAACGCATCGTGGATCGCTCGGTCTTCCATGGCGTACATCGCGCGTTCTTTCTGCCCAAACTTGTCGCCGATGCCGGCTTCCACAACAACAAGCTTGCCCTCATCGCTCTCGAGGAGCAGGCAGTTCTGCTGCATGACCATCCGGTTGTGCTCATCGGGCTCAAGCCAGCGGGTCCAGACGACACGCGGGATAAGACCGAACATGCAACCCGCGTCGAGCTTGAACTCGCCTGCGCGAAGTACCGTGTGCGACCATGCCATGCTTCTCGTGCTCCTTCACAATCGTTCAAGAGGAGGTGGTGGGAAAAGTCGGGCCGATCACTGTACCGAAACGCACCGGGTCGATGTTCCCGGCTACACTGATTCCCGAATGGCCACCGAACGCTGGATCAGCCCGGAGACGCGTCTGCCCGAAGACGAGGCGCAAGGCTTCGCCCTGAGGCCGCGCACCATTTCTGAGTACATCGGGCAGTCCGAACTCATGCAACGCCTCCGCATCGCGCTCGAAGCGTCGCGCGCACGCAACGAACCCGCCGAGCACATGCTGCTGCACGGCCCACCCGGCCTGGGGAAGACCACGCTTGCCCATGTGGTTGCTGCGGAGATGAACGCCGCGGCGCACGTCACCTCAGGCCCAGCACTCACGCGCGGCTCCGATCTCGTCGGAGCACTCACGCGTCTCCAACCCGGCGACGTCTTGTTCATCGATGAGATCCATCGCCTGCCCATCGCGGTCGAAGAGTTCATTTATCCCGCGATGGAGGACGGACGGATTGACGTTGCGGTGGACTCGGGCATGAACGCCCAGACGGTATCGATCGCGGTGAAGCCGTTCACACTGATCGGCGCAACGACACGTGCCGGGTTGCTCTCCGCTCCGCTCCGCTCTCGCTTCGGGCTCACCCACCACCTGCGGTACTACCGCACGGAGGAGCTGCACGAGATCTTGACCCGCTCGGCCAAGCTGCTCGAGACCCCAGCGGAGGACATCGCGCTTTCGCGGATCGCAAGCCGATCGCGAGGAACGCCTCGCATCGCGAACAGATTGCTGCGTCGCGTGCGCGACTACGCGCAGGTGCGCGCCAACGGCGCCATCACCAACTCGGTGGTCGACGAAGCACTCGCGCTGGAAGGCGTCGATAATCAAGGCCTCGACGGGCTCGATCGGCGGTACCTGCAGACACTCGCGACCACCTACAAAGGCGGACCGGCGGGTGTTGAAGCGATCGCGGCGTCCATGGGCGAAGACGCCGGCACGCTCGAGGACGTCGTCGAGCCCTACCTGCTGCAGATCGCGTTCCTCGCACGCACGCGTCGAGGGCGACAGCTCACGCAAGACGCAGCGGATTATCTCAAGATGGAAATCGAGCTGAAACCGACGCCGGCGAACGAGTTACTAGAGGACTGAGCAAAGGAACTCGTGATCGGCGCGTTTCTTCTGCTGACTGACCCGCGTTGCCTTCGATGGACCCACCATGCTGAAGAAACTCAACACCCTGTTCTTTCTCGCTGTGCTCGCCGTTCTCCCGGGATGCCTGCCGAGCCGGATCGCGATCGATCTCGCGCCGAGCGATGGTGAGCTCGCGGAATCGGTCGTCATCCGTGATGGCGATGCCAAGGCGTTCTCGCAGAGCAACAAGGTTGCACTCATCCCCGTCACCGGGATCATCTCCGAGTCCCCGCAAGGCGGACTGATCCGCTCGAACTCGAACACGGTTGACCGGGTCGTTCGGCAGCTCGAACGAGCCGCCAAGGATGATCATGTGAAGGCCATCATCCTTCGCATCGACTCGCCCGGCGGCACCGTCGCCGCCTCCGAAACACTCGCGCTCGAGCTCGCACGATTCCGCACAGAGACCGACAAACCAATCGTGATCTCTATGGCCACCGTCTGCGCCTCGGGCGGCTATTACATCGCTCTCGCGGGCGATGAAATCATCGCACAACGCTCCTCCATCACCGGCTCGGTCGGCGTCCTCATCCAAACCATCAACTTCTCCGAGGGACTACGCCGTCTCGGCATCGTTGCACCAGCCGTGACTTCCGATGACAACAAGAACATCGCCTCGCCGCTCGAACCGATCAACGATAAGCACTACGCGATTCTGCAGTCGATGGTGGATACGTTCTACGCCGACTTCCGAAACCGCGTGCTCGAGAAACGAGGCGATCGCATCAGCGATCCGGATACCACACTCGACGGGCGTGTGTTCACGGGCGAGCAAGCGCTCGAAGCCGGGCTGGTCGATCGACTCGGCCTGCTCCGTGACGCCTACATCCGTGCCAAGGAACTCGCCGACCTCGAAGATGCGGTGCTTGTGCGGTATCACCGAAAAGGGGCAACGGTTCGCACGCCTTACAGTGCAACCGCGTCGGC
>JBCDAP010000323.1:0-3400 GCA_039185335.1 Planctomycetota bacterium
CGAGAACCACCGAGCAATCGGCATTTCCGAGCAACGTCGAGCGAATCGGCGCACTAATGCTTGCAGGCGACAAAGAAGCAGTCGCAACCTGATAAAGAAGTGGTTGAAAGACGTGATGATTGACGCGGTCAACAACAGCCACGTTCGCTTCAGCACCCTGAAGGGCACGAGCAACCGCAAGGCCACCAAAGCCTCCACCAACGATCAGAATCTTCGGCAAACTGGACGAATCCACGAGCACCTCATTTCCATCAACACAGCCAAACGAAATGAATCCGATTCTATCACCTCCAGAATCGCACTCACGCAGTGGTAAACGCGGCACGAAGAACCCGCGGTGATAGAAGATCCGGCAAACGCACAAAACAACCCGCCTGCCCGGCCTACTCAAGGCCTGGCAGGCCTATTCGTCCCTGAATTTCAAAAAATGTGCTGAATGGCTTGATCTTCGATTCCACAAACCCAATACTTGCATTATGACGCAAATATTCCAACGAAATACTCCGACCCCAAAGCAAGCCATCCGCCGAAAAGCCCGGTTCGATAAGCTGATTGACCCCGAGCTGCTCAAGGCGATCGCAGAACCAACCCGAGCGCAGCTGCTCTCGTGCCTGCTGAAATGCGGCCGCCCTTGCTCGGTCTCCGAGGTCGCGGAGTGCTGTTCGATTGACTTCTCGATGGTGGCACGCCACCTCGCAACGCTGGCCAAAGCCGGCGTGCTCAAAGCCGAGAAACAAGGCCGGACGGTCTGGTACTCCGCCGAAGGGGCTTCGCTCGCTACCCGATTCCGCGAGCTGGCCGACGCCATCGACGAACTCACACTCTGCAACAACTGTTGCGACAACGGCGGCTGCTGAAGACACCACGAATTCCATGAACCACAAGTCAAGAAAGGAACCACACGATGACAACTCCCAACACTGATACCGTCCACGAAAAAGTTCGCGAGGGTTACGCCGAGATCGCGAAGTCAGGGCAATGGTCCGGAGTCGAAACAGCATCTAGTCCCTTGGAAACCGCATCCGGCTGTTGCGGCGGGGGTGGCTGTTGCGGCCCCACGACACTCACTCCCGAGCAGGTCGCGCTTGCCGTCGGCTACGCCGAATCCGATCTGACCATTCTTCCCGACGGCGCGAACATGGGCCTCTCCTGCGGTAACCCGACAGCACTCGCTTCACTCAACACGGGCGAAACCGTGCTCGACCTCGGCTCCGGCGGCGGGTTCGACTGCTTCATCGCAGGTCCCAAAGTTGGAAACGCCGGCCAAGTCATCGGCGTCGACATGACCCCCGAGATGCTTTCCAAGGCACGCACCAACCTTCCCAAGTACCGCGAAGAAACTGCTCTCGACAACATTGAGTTCCGCTTGGGCGAGATCGAGCATCTGCCCGTTGCTGATGCTTCGGTCGATGTCGTGATTTCCAACTGCGTCATCAACCTCTCGCCCGACAAGCCTCAAGTTTGGCGCGAGATCGCTCGTGTGCTCAAACCCGGCGGACGAGTAGCTGTCTCCGACCTTGCCCTGCTGAAGCCACTGCCTCAAGAAGTACGCGATGACGTTGAGGCGTTGGTCGGTTGCATCGCCGGGGCCGAACTTGTTGATGACGTCCGCGCAGCTGTGCTCGACTCTGGACTGACCGATATCAAAATGACAGCAAAGCCGCAATATGTCGAATAGATGACGATCTGTGAAGATCCGCTCTACAAGAAGATATCGTCAGCACTTCCCGAAGGCACTCAGATGAGCGACTACATCGTCAGCCTCGACATCGCGGCTACCCGTCCCTGAGTCTCATTCGCTGCCACTACCCGTCCGCTGAATAAACCGAAACCGCAGTTGGCGTGCCGCCCTTCAGTATCTTCTGAATGGCCGTACGTCCACTGTGGATGGCACCCTCAACATATCCCCAAAACCGATCATCCACCTCGGCCCCCGCAAAGCGAACACGATCACCCCAAGCCGCAAGGCGCGAAACCGCATCGCGATGACCACCAATGCGCACGGTCGAGTTGTATCCCCCGCCAGCCCAAGGATGATCAACCCATACCGCTTCGCCTTGCTCAATCGGAGCACGAGCCTCTTCGCCGAATACTTCACTCAAGCAACTCAGCAAACGCGATTGCCGTACATCTCGTGCAAGCTGCGCCCATTCCCGTGCGGAAGGGCCGCCGTGGAATGCGACAAGTCGTGGGAAGTGCCCACCATCATGACTTGCATCCACAACCGCGAGACCTTCCGGCTCAGCAAAGACCACGGACCCGCTGAACCCTTTGAGCCGCCGGAATGCATTCTCATAAACGAGGACAGTCTTGATCAGATCCCCGGCGGTGAAAGATGATAAAAGATCGGCCAGCTCATCACGACCTTCGATATCGAAGTCGATCTTGCGAGCAATCGGCGGCGGAACAGCGACAATCACATGGTCCGCCTGCCAAACGCCTTCCTTTGCCGTGACCTCAACACGATCAGGCACAGTTCGAATGCTCGTGACTGGTGTCTCAAGAAAGGGTGTGTGCCTGAGACCGGACGCAAGCTCGTCAATGATCACCATCATCCCATCCGGAAACTGGAATTCGAGATCATCCCGTTCAGATTCGTAACGTGAGAACTGCTCTCTCACCGCATGCGCATCAATATCTTCGGGAGGCCCACCATAGATTTCGGAGAAGTGTGAATAAGCAAGCGCGTGCTCCTCCTTGCCCAGCAGGATGCCACGCAACGCAGCCGCGAGGCTATCTTTCGGGACCGACCGTTTCTCAACCAACAACCGCACTCCGCGCCCAGCTTCTCCCATACTTTCCCAAGGTGTGTTCCACCACCGCATCTTCAGACACAACGCACGAAACGCTTCACCCAGACTGTCCCACCGAATCACTTGATCCTCGAGGAGCTCATACACCTCGTCGAACGAGATCAGCTCTTCACCACGGTAAGACTCCCCATCAACAACACGAAGATCGATCCCGGCCCGCGGCACAGGCGACACATGCAACCCCGCTCGCTCGGCAAGCGCGAGAACAGCGTGCATATCGCCATTCACCATCTGCGCTCCTTGATCAAACACGCCCCCGCTCTGCAGAGGCACCGTCCGGACGCGACCCCCAAGTCGGCCCTGCGCTTCAAAGAGCTGGCAACTGAGACCCGCTTCTTCTGCCGTTGCAGCCGCCGCCAGCCCAGCCGCTCCGCCACCGACAACAACCACATTCACATGCTGTTCAGGAATCATGTTCTTTCAATGAATAAAAGAGTTTGCTGTGCCATGGAGAATAGGCCCAACAATTTGGAAGGGAACAAACATCAACGCCCTAAATATCGGGCGCCAGTCGAGCTGCCTTCATTCATTGCATACGCATGATTCGCTCAGCAGCCTCGCCCCATGCTCGCTGCTACCAAACCGCG
>JBCDAP010000324.1:0-3399 GCA_039185335.1 Planctomycetota bacterium
CGAGCCATCGTCCTCGAACTTGCCCTAAAAACGAGGAGCATTATGGATATCAGCACATTCGGAAGCGGGAACATGGCCCGTGTTATTGGCGGTGCCTTCGCATCGGTCGGACACCGTGTGATGATCGGTTCGCGAGATCCTGAGAAGGCCTCATCCGTCGCGAACGAAATCGGCTTGAACACAATCGGGGGCTCAAACGATGATGCCGCGGATTTCGGCGAGGTCATCATTCATACGGTGCGCGCGAAGCCAAGCGTTTTCTTGGCATCGACCTCCAAGCTCAGACAGAAAATCATCGTTGATGTCAACAACCGAGACTTCCCAAGAAAGCTCGATGAAGAGCCGCTTTTTCCATCGCTGATTCGCCAAAGCCAGGAAGATGCCCCGGACGCCCGATTCGTGAAGTGCTTCAACACCCTGGCGATGGAGGTGTTCCACCACGAAGCGGAGATACTCCGCACGTTCGGTGTGTCCGTCTTCGTGGCCGGCGCTGATGAGAACGCGCGCCAAACCGTGTCCACCCTCGCGCGCGAGATCGGCTTCGAGCCGATCGATCTCGGTGGGCCAGAAAACGCCGATATCGTGGAAATACAGGGCGACTTCATCCGAACCGCGATCTTCGGGCACCAAAACCCGCTGCTGACCTCGCAGATCCGCGAGATCCCAGCGCCAAGCAAGCTACGGTTCGGCAAACGTCGCCCAGGAACGTATTAACTGCACCGCGATGCGGCTTATCCGCCGAACGCGGCCTTGTAGTCCGCAAGGAACTTGTCGATGCCCGAATCGGTGAGCGGGTGCTTCATCATCGACTTGATCACGCCGAGCGGAGCTGTGGCCACATCGGAACCGATGAGTGCGGCCTCAACCATGTGCATCGGATGGCGAATCGAAGCGGTCAGGATCTTGGTCTCAAAGCCGAAGTTGTCGTAGATCACACGGATCTGGCGGATGAGATCCATGCCCTCTTGAGAGATGTCATCGAGACGACCCACGAACGGCGACACCAAGAACGCACCCGCCTTCGCCACCATCATCGCTTGCATGGGCTGAAAGCAGAGGGTCAGGTTCGTCCGGATGCCCTGATCCGACAACTCCTTGCACGCCTTGAGCCCGTCGAGCGTCGAGGGCAGCTTCACCACGATGTTCTCGGCAATCTTCTTGCGATCTTTCCCCTCTTCAACCATCGCTTTGTGCTCGAGGGCCACAACTTCCGCGGAAACCGGCCCGTCGACCACCTTGCAGATCTCTTCAAGACGCTTGCCATAATCCACACCCTCCTTCGCGATCAGCGACGGGTTGGTGGTGACGCCGTCCAGCACGCCCATGTCGTGGGCTTCGCGGATCTCGTCGATGTTGGCAGTGTCGATGTACAGCTCCATGAATAACCTCTTCGCGCTTGGGGTGCCTGTGAGTGAGACGTGCGTGAAGAGTGTATCGGAGCTTGCTACATCGAAGCCGCAATAGTTGCGATCAGTGCCCAGAGTGTCACCACCGCGAGGGCAATCGCCATAACCGTGATCAGCCCGCCAGACCCGGCAGACACAGGCTCGTCCATCGTCACCGGACCGGCACCCGCCGCCCGCTCGGCCTCAGCAACCTGGGCCAACACGGACATCCCCACCTCCTTATGCGCGATCGGAGGCTCTTCGCCGTTGCGAACCGCACGGAGATCGATCAACACGTCCTCGGCGGACTGATACCGCTTGGATCGGCTCTTGGCCATCATCATTTCGACGACCTCGGATACATAAGCCGAGAGCTTCGGATTCACATGATCAGGGGGAACCAACTCGCTGCTCAGGTGCTTCTTCATCACCTCGGTCGGGTTCTTCCCGTTGTACGGGATCGACCCAGTCAGCATGTGGTAGAGCGTCGCGCCGAGCGAGTACAGGTCGGCACGCCCGTCCACCGTGGTCTCGCCCCGGATCTGCTCGGGTGAAATGTAGTAGGGCGTGCCGTACGCCTTGCCCTTCTCTTCTTCCGCGGCTTCCTTGTCCGACATCGCCCTTGCCAGACCGAGATCCGCCAGCTTCACCGTCCCGGACGATGTGATCATGATGTTCTTTGGCTTCACGTCGCGATGGATGAGCCCTTTAGAGTGCGCGTGATGCAACGCTTCGGCGGTCGCAATCGTCACATCAACCGCTTCAAGCTCCGTATACCGCTTGTTCTGCACGATCAGATCGTGAACCGTCGTCCCGTCGACGTACTCCATGACGAAGTAGTGGAACTCTCCCGCTTGCCCCACGTCGATCGCCTGGACGATGTTGGGGTGGTTGAGCGACGCCGCCGCCCGCCCCTCCGCGTAGAACCGCTCGATAAACTGAGCGTTGTTCGAGTACTTCCGAGGCAGAATCTTGATCGCTACCATCCGGTCCAGCGACATCTGCTTCGCTTTGTAGACGACCGCCATCGCTCCCGCCCCGAGCTTGCCCATGAGCTTGTAGCCCGGAATGGTCTGCCCCTTGCGTTCCGCGTCCGCCTGCGCACGGATTCGGTCGATCTGCCGGCGGGTCACCACTTCGTGCTTCACCAAAAGGTCCGCTAAAGACGCGTTCGGGTCACCTTCAGCCGACTTGCGGTGCTCGTCGATCGCGAGCAGATCGTCGTGCGTCGCCAATCCGGATTCGATCACCAGTCGACCGATCACGGTATCGAACCGCGTCCCAGAACCCAAATCTCCGTCTGAGTCTGCAGAGGGATCCACGGAGCCATGCTCTTCGATGGGTTCTGGTTGGCTTGGTTGGGATTCTTGCACGCCGCTGGCCCACTGTGGTGCGCTCTGTTTGGTTTCGGCGGATGTGGTCTGCCTGTCCATCGGAATCCGCTCCGGGCAAGCTACTGACGGGCGTCTCAATCGTCAACGCGAGCGATCAACATCCGGATACGCAGCCCTCGCTTTCGTGGTTCCAAGCGAACCCTCGATGAGGCAAGATCATCGCCGCGACTCATCAACTGAGGCCCTGACCGGCTTCAGGCACGCACGCCTGAGGAAGTTCTCGGAGGTTGGTTCAACAGATTGCGGCCACAACTGCCCGTGCATCCTCGACTTCCGACTGAATATCCTCCGCCAGAATCCGAGCTTGCTCTTTACCTTCGGGGCAGACCACGAAACAAGTGGACCCAGAACCGGTGACATGCACAGGCAAGTCTCGCGCCACTTCGCGAGTGGCCTCGAGCACGGTGCCCAGGCGTGGTGCCACGAACTCCGCAGGGCTTGCCAGGTCATTAAACAGTTCCTCTGGCTCGATTTGAGCCGTCAGGGCCATCGAACGCACCTCCCCTTCCCGGAAAGGCGACGCGGGGGCGTTGTCGAAAGCCTTGTAGACCCGGGCGGTGTTGCATCCGAACTCGGGAAGGATCAGCACGACCGAAGCCTCGATCGATGGTGTCGCTTCC
>JBCDAP010000325.1:0-3388 GCA_039185335.1 Planctomycetota bacterium
GCCTCACCGTCACAAACTCAACGAGCACCCAGACCGCTCCGACTGTCACACAGGCCAGTGATGATTCCTGGTCTGTGCCGGGTGTCAAAATCACCCGTCCGGAGCTCTACGGTCACTACATCACCGATCCTGCGAACAGCTCCAACTACCAGCAAGGCGGCGAGTTCTTTGAACTTGCGGGTGCTCCCCCGGACAAGTTGACGCCTTATATCGGCGGAGATGTTACAGCTCGGGACGTCAACGCCTACGTGTTTCAGGCACTTGCTATTCGAGATCGTCGATCACCATTTGGGTGGGTTGGCGTGTTGGGCGAAGCTTGGCAGGTCGATCCTGCAGGTCTTTGGGTACGAGCCAAGATCTTTGACAACGCAGCATGGTCGGACGGTACTCCCTTGACCGCTCATGACTATGCATGGACTTACCACAACTACACTCATAATGAACTCGTGAATGCCGAGCGGACGCGATCCGTCACGACGCAGCTCGTTGACGTGAAGGCGATCTCCGACAAAGTGGTGGAGTTTGTTTTTAGCGAACCTGTCTACAGCAACGAGAGCATTGCTCTTGATTACTTGCCGCTTCCCGAGCACTTTTATTCTGGGTTTACCCCCGAGCAGATTAACGCCTCTTCTGCACTTCAATTGGGGTCGGGCATGTATCGCTTGCCCGATCCAAGCTACGAAGCCCAATGGACCCGCTCTGATACTGACTATGTGCTCGTGAAGAATCGCCGCTACTGGGGCGATGAGCAGCCAACCTTTGACTCTGTCCGATTCCGCTTCATCACCGACTTTGGCTCTCGCTTGCAGTCATTCGAGAATGGAGAGGGGCATCTCACGCGTGTGACTTCAAAGCAATACGCCGACAAGATTGCGGACGAAGAGTTTCTTGAGAAGGCGAATATCCATGTCTGGACCAATGTCCAGTCTGCTTACTCATACATCGCTTGGAATTCAGGCGTCCGCGGTGATGGGAAAACGACTCCGTTTGATGATGTTCGTGTCCGTCGTGCGATGACCATGTTCGTGGATCGTGAACGCATTATTCGCGACGAACTCGAAGGGCTCGGTGATGTTGCTTACGGCCCCAACCCGCCTGGGCCAGCTACCAGTCCGGATGTCAAACCCTTTCCGTACGATCCCGCGGCTGCGGTGGCGCTTCTGGAAGAGGCCGGATGGGCTGATACCAATGGGGACAACATTCTCGACAAAGATGGCAAGAACTTCACCTTCACTTACACGATTCCTGCGGGTGTTGAGGCCTGGGTTAGGATAGCGAATCAAATCTCCAATGAACTCCGCAAATATGGGGTGGAGTGCAGCGTCGAGATCCAGGAATGGTCACGCTTCAGTGAGATGCTGAAGAACCGCAACTTCGATGCGATTTCGCTGGCATGGTCAGCAAGCGGTCCAGAATCAGACCCGAGGCAGCTTTGGCACCCAGATTCTGCCGATCCCGGCGAAGGTGACAACTACTCTCAATGGAGAAACGAGCGTGCCGGCGAGATTATTGACCAAGGGCGTCGCACAATCGATCGCGATGAGCGGATGAAACTGTGGCAAGAGCTGCACGAACTCATACACGAAGAACAACCTTACACCTTCATGGTCCGGAGGCCTTCTATTGTGGTGATCGACAAAGAGGTCGGCAACTTCCACGAGTATGACCTCAATTTGCATCGCATCGAATTTTTTCTTCAACCCGACGTGAACTAAACCCAATTCAAAGTTTTCTCCGGGGTCAAATCGGACCATGCTCTCGTACATCATCAGAAGACTGTTCCTCATGATCCCCACGCTTATCGGCGTGACATTCATGGTCTTCATGATCATCGCGCTTGCTCCAGGTGGGTTGACCGCGGGCCTCACGCAAAGCAGCGGAGGGGGGGGAGGACAGTCAGACGGGGGCTCCGCCGCGATTCAAGAGGCCTACATCGAAGACCGCTACGGTCTCAATGATCCAGCGGTTGTCCAATATGTACGCTGGCTCTCGCGTGTGTTTCCTCTCAAGTTCACACGTGTCGAACTTTCAAGCCCAGATGGCGAGCGTTACCGCCCCCCTCGCCCGCTCGAACTCCCCGAGCTCATCGAGAAAGGTTGGATCCCGGGCTTGATCGCCATCGCCCCTGAGCCGGCTGTTCCTGAGTTCGACGCATCCGGGTTGAATGAAGAAGAGCACGCTAAGGCTTACAACGACGCTCGGGCTGCTTACATGCGCGAACGCGGCACCTTCATTCAGAATTCGAAGGCAATCGAGCTGGCAGCTCGTGACTACGCAGAGTCGGAATACGGAATACAAGCTGGCCTCGAACGAGTGCTTGACGGTCAATACGACATCCATGTCAACCGGCTCCTTAAGACCGACTTTGATCCGAACAATCCGCTTTCTCAAAGCATCATCGATTCTGCGAATGAAGCCATCCGGGCCTACAACCGCGCTCTCGATACCAGAGCGCATGAACTCGCTGTTTTTAACTCCACGCCCTACCCCGAGATCGGTACGGGTGTTGACGGCTTCTGGCTTGGCCCCCCAGACTTTGGAAAATCATTCTCCACGAATAGAACGGTTGTGTCAGAAATCACTGCGCGTCTTCCCATCACCATGACGCTGAACGTGATTGCGATCCCGATTGTTTATCTCGTAGCCGTGACTGCTGGAATCTTTGCTGCCATCAAGAAGGGCACTTTTATTGATTACGGCACGGGTTTCTTCTTCGTCGCCCTGTGGTCTGTTCCGGTTGTTTCGACGGGTGTGCTCTTTATTGGTTTCCTCGGTCGCGATCAGATCATGCAAGCCATCGGCCTTGAGCCCTTCCCTTTCGTCGGGCTGCACTCACGCGGGCACGAAGACATGCTCTTTCTCCCTTCCTTCGGGCCCGATGGATTCCAGCGTGGCTGGCTTCTGGACTCTATTTGGCACATGGCGCTTCCCGTGACCTGTATCGTCTATACAGGCTTCGCTGTTCTTTCTAAGCAGACTCGCGCAGCTATGCTCGAAAACTACAACGCGGACTACGTTCGGACTGCTCGTGCGAAGGGTGTCTCGGGCGCGAGTATCGCCACTCAGCACGTTTTCCGGAATTCGCTTCTTCCCATCATTACCATGTTCGTGACCGTCTTCCCAGCTCTCTTTGCTGGCTCGATCGTTGTTGAGAGCATCTTTGAGATTGAGGGTATGGGCAAGCTTGCGATCGACTCTATTCGACTTCGCGATCGTGAGGTTCTCCTCGGTACGACCTTCATGGTCACCATTGTCAACCTCTTTGCCCTTCTCCTGGCGGACATTCTCTACGCCGTCGCCGACCCACGGATCAGCTACGACTAATGCCTTCACAGAAAGATCCATCCCAGCCTTCATCTGTCTCGGGCGTCATGGCGATGACCGGCAA
>JBCDAP010000326.1:0-3380 GCA_039185335.1 Planctomycetota bacterium
GACGTTCGTTGGGCATGCAGTCAGGTATCCAAATCGAGGCGAGTATGCGTAGTCAACGTGAGATTCGATCCGATCATCGACATCATTGATGTTCGCGTAGGCCTCTCTCGCTGAGAGCCCCGAACGCATCACCTGGATCCGAAGATGATCCTCTTCGTTGACCATGATCGCAAGGCGCTCATCGGGTGCAGAAAAAGCGACGGCACGCGGCCCATCCGCTTTCGCGAGTTGCTTCGAGATCAGATGACGCTCAACTAGAAGGTGGCGGTCGGCGGCAGCCGCTTGCTCAAGATCGACCCAAACCAACTTCGAAACGAGCTGGGCTTCAGTGAGATGCCGCTTTGCTACTTCAACAATGCGAGAACGCGTCGTCAATGTCGCCTTTGAATTAAAATTGAAACCCGCAAGATTACGAGCAAGGCGTACCCTGCTCGAGAGCACCACATCTGAAGAAGGCCCATCGCCACGGAGCCATTCGGCGCTGGCGGTCGGCTCATTCATCAAAACGAACCTCGCTCGTCTTCGATCTTTGTGGAATGATCTGCGGACATCGGATCCTCGAACGACATCAGCTCGTCACGCACAGCCGCCGCACGCTCGTACTCTTCAGCCGTGATCGCTTCATCGAGCTGACGACGCAACAAAGCAATACGTTGCTGACGGTCAATCGATGTTCCCGCTCTCGCCGGGACCTTGCCGATGTGGTTGATGCCACCATCATGAGCTCGCTCAAGCAATGGCGAGAGATGCTTCTCGAATGCTCGATAGCAAGCCGGACAACCCAGCAATCCGGTTTCGCGGAATTGGGCGAATGTCAATCCGCAATCCTGGCAAACAGTGGTCGGCTTGCTCTTCGATCGGGCCGAATCCGTTTGACCGCTGATCATATTGCCCACAAGCTTGCCCAGCGCGGGGGGCACAGCACTCCCAGCAACTCCTTGAGCCTTGGCGCATTCTTCACACAGCAGCTTTTCTGTTTTCTTGCCGTTCTCGACAGTGATCTCGGTGAATACCGGTTTCTTGCCACATTTGCGACAATCACCACAAAGGTGGTGTTCACCTTGGTCTAGATCGTTGTGTGGAGGCTCGCCGTCCATCAGTGTCAGTGTAGGCCCGGGACCAGAACAGATCACCTATGCCCCGCCGCCTCATATATCGCGGCAATCCGTTTAAGGATCGCTGGCGCCTCCGCCAGCGGAATCTGTGTTGAAGCGTCCGAAAGGGCACGATCAGGGTCAGGGTGAACCTCCATAAAAATCGCCTGCACTCCAGCCGCCGCTGCGGCATTGGCCAGCATCGGGATGCGATCACGCCTCCCCCCTGTAACACGGTTCTCAGCGGAAGCTGAAGCACCTGGCAGCTGCGCCGAATGCGTGCAGTCAAAGCAAGTTGGCACGTCTAATTCCATAAGATCACCCAGGCCGATCAAATCGGTAACCAGGCGGTGATACCCAAAAAACGTTCCTCGCTCGGTAACAATGACATCCTGACATCCGGTCGATCGGACCTTTTCGATCGGGCCTGCCATCTCCGAAGGGGAGAGAAATTGCCCCTTCTTGATGTTCACGCATCTCTTGTGCAATGCGGCCGCCTCTCCAGATGCGATCAGCAAATCCGTTTGCCGGCAAAGAAATGCAGGAATCTGCAAAATATCCAGAACCTCTGCAGCGGGCTCCGCTTGTTCAGCAGTATGGATGTCCGAAGTGATCGCAACCCCCACTGTCTCACGGATTTTCCCTAAGATCTCTAAACCTTCTTCCAACCCTGGCCCACGTTTCGAACCAAGCGATGACCGATTTGCCTTATCAAAGCTTGCTTTAAAAATGTAGGGCAGGCCAAGCGTTGCGCAGCATTCGCGCATCGTTTCTCCGACCTCAATCGCCACCTTCTCGGACTCGAGTGCGCAAGGCCCGCCGATAATGGTAAGGCGTTCGCCGGCTCCGACACGGATGGGTCCCGATGGCGCGTTGATCGTTGCGGTTATGCTCATATCTATGAAGCTAGTCGATCATGACCTCGCCCGTCTAACCGGTACGCGCGGTGCCCCGACAGCCGTCTCCGCGTTCACTTCTCCAAAGGACTCGTCGATGTGATGTTGACACGAGAGTCAGGTACGGATGCCGGTCTTGTGATTATCAGACTTTTCCCAAAGGGATGGACCATGGCGCGTATGCCGCGTGAACAAGAGGCCTTTGCGGAGCAGGTGTCGTTCATTCTGACCCGCCTCCGCCCGGAGCTGCACGTCGAGCTGACCGGCCCGAAGGAATTAGTCGTCAACGGTCGACGTCTCGATCTAGAAAATCTAGCGCGTCTCGTAACCTCAGATGAGGAACGAGGTGTCGAGATCGTTGAGCAGTACCTCGATCATCTCTTCGATGATGACACCTTCGCCGTATCCACCATGCCTTGGTCGCTCGCTCGCCCCAAGATCATGCCGCGAATCCAGCCCGTATCGATCTTTGATCACCTTTCGAAGGAGATGGTCGCGCACGTCCCTTGGGTCAACGAAACCGTTATCGTCTTTGTCGTCGACATGCCCAACATGACTGTGAGCGTGACCACGGAGCAGATGCTCCGCTGGGGAGTCCGCGCGGAGGACCTTGATGAGATCGCTCGCGAAAACCTTGAGCGATACACCCCCGATCTGGAGTGCCGCACACTCGAGAGTGATGAAGGCGGCCGAGCCATCGTCGTCAACCTCCAAGACGGATACGACGCCTCGCGCGTCCTGCTCAGCAATCTCTACCGGACATTGGCCCCACGTCTTGGTGGAGACTTTTACGTCGCCATCCCGAGCCGAGACATGTTCCTCGCGATGACACCCGACCCCGAGCCATTCGTTGCGCGTGTGACCGAGCGAGTTCGAGAGGACTATCACCGTCTCCCGTATCCCATCTCCGATCGACTCTTCTATTGCTGCCTCGACGGCATCGCGGGCACATCCCTCCGCAAAGCTGCCTAACGGAATGGTTCTCCCAAACTATCTCGAAGGACTCTGGATTCAACCGCTCTCTCTCGACATGTCGAAGCGCATCCAAACCATCGACTGCAAAACTGGGAACTCGATCCGAGCTCGATAGGTCACAAGTTCATCGATATCGCATCCCATGCGCCCGCCGACATCACGCAGCATCTTTGTGTACCAAGGCATTTCGGGGACTGCTGCCGAATCTGGTCCTTTCCCGAGGTAGACGACCCGCTCTTCGATCGGGAGTACAACACTCCGGTTCTCACCCGGCCAGACCCCAGGCCCGTCCTTTCTCTCAAGTACGCGTAACTCTGGCATCGTTGTACTTGCAAGATCCGGATGAATAACACAATCGTGCAACAGAAGCTTCGACGGCGTGGACATCTCTACAACGTGCCCAAAGATCCCATCC
>JBCDAP010000327.1:0-3350 GCA_039185335.1 Planctomycetota bacterium
ACTGCATCCGACGGCGGATACCGAACGTGGCGTACGTGTTGGCTCGCTCCAATATGCGTTCCGCCCGGGAGATGTTGTCCGAGTCGGGCTCGCCGCTGACCTGCCCGATACCGGCATCTGGGACCCCGCTGCCGCGATCGTTCTCATCGTTGGTTCCATGACGTTCAGCTCGATGTCCAGGCGCGAAAACCCGCGCATCACGATCCGTGCCGCCACTGTCGAGACGTATTGGCCCGGCGCGTCCGCATTGCAGATGGAAGATTTGGTTACCGATGTGCTTGAAGACTCGATCGTTCAGATCGAGGAAGTCGAGACCGTCGAGAGTATCTCCAGAACCGGATACTCCCGGATCGACGTCACACTGCTCGACAGCGTGCTCGCCGACACACTCGACCAGTCCTTTGACTTGGTGCGAGACAAGGTCGATGCTGTCCGGGGCTCGCTGCCGGAGGGGTGCGGGGAGCCGTTTGTGAACTCGGATTTCGGCGACGTTTCATCTGTGTGTGTTGTGGTGCATCCCACGGGCATGACTCGGGATGAGCCATATTCGTATAGAGAGCTCGAGCTTGTTGCCGAGGATCTTGAGACCGAGCTCAAACGGCTCGGTTCGGTGGCGAGCATCCAGACATTTGGTGTCCCGGACGAGACGATCACACTCGGAATCACCGCAGCACAGTGGTCGAAACTCGATGTAACACAAGACGAACTCGCAGCCGCGATCGATGAGCGGAACATCGCCAACAGCGGGGCAGTGATCGTTACCCCTGATCGTCGCTATCCGCTGCGGCCTACCGGCGAGTTGATCACCACCGATGAGATCGCTGGCGTCTCGATCCGATCGGTCGAAGGCCAGCGAGCGGTGACGATTCGCGATCTCCCATTCGATATCCAACGCGGCCCCGAAGATCCAAGGTCGAGCGGTGTTCGATTCGCATCACCCGGAGACCGGTCGGGTCGTGCTGTATTGCTTGGGATCACCATGAAGCAAGGTGAAAACGTCGTCCAGCTCGGCTCGGATGTGGATGAGGTCGTCGAACGATTCCGCCAGACATCGCTGCCCGGAGATCTCGAAATCACGCGGGTCAACGACCTGCCCCGGCAGGTGGGCGCGCTGGTTGCCGATTTTGTCGAGAGCCTCTGGCAGGCGATCGTCATTGTCTTGTTCGTCGCGTTCCTCATGATGGGATGGAGATCGGCGCTCGTCATGGCGGCCGCGATCCCGCTGTGCATGATTTCGGCGATCGCCATTGTGCCGCGCTTCGGTGTTGAACTTGAGCAGTTTGCGATTGCGTCTCTCATCATCGTCCTTGGCATGGTGGTCGACAACGCGATCGTCGTCACCGACAACGCTCAGCGGCTGATGAACGAGGGTGTCCCTCGCGAGAAAGCATCCATCGATGGAGCGAACGAGCTTGCTCGCTCGATCCTCTCGTCGACGCTCACCACGGTCAGCGCATTCCTGCCGATGCTCACGATCGCGGGCGGTACCGGTGAGTACATGCGGAGCCTACCCATCGTTGTCTCGGCGACTCTGCTCAGCAGCTACCTCGTCGCGATGACCGTCACGCCCATGATGTGCTCATGGATCTTGCGACCTAAGAAGAACAAGGCGAGCCAAGAGAGCCGAGTTGGAGCGTTGTACAACAAGCTCATCCATCGCTGCGTGCGATTCCGCTTGATCACACTTTCGGCGGCCGGGCTGGCAGTCATGATGTCGCTCGGCTTGATTCCTGTCATAGGGACAGCCTTCTTCCCGGGAGGCGTGCGGGATCAGCTCTTTGTCCACGTAACGGCACCGGAGGGCACATCGCTGGAAGCCACCGAAGCGATCGTCGCACAGGTCGAAGATGCCATCCTGCGGACAAGCGGCGCAGACACTGGGGATGGGATATCCGAGCGTCTTGTCAACGCGACGTCGTTTGTGGGCATTGGCGGCCCGCGAATGATGCTTTCACTCGACCCGGAGCACAGCGTTCCAAACTACGCACTAATACTTGTCAACACATCCGATGCAACGCTCACCAGATCATGGGTCGATGAGCTTCGGCTTGAGGTCGCCACAATCCCGGGCGCGAGGATCGATGTCCGGCCCTTTATGACCGGGCCGCCGGTCGATAACCCGGTCGAATTCCGCTTCATCGGACGCGATCTCGACGTTATGCGGTCGGTCGGCCGAGAGATGCTCAATGAGTTCGAAGACACGCCCGGCACCGTCATGCCATTCGATGACTGGGGGGAGATGGTCAATACCGTCGATCTCAGCGTCGACACCGAACGAGCGTATCTCGCGGGCGTGACGAGCCGAAACATCTCTGAAGAACTCGATCTGCTCTACGGCGGTGGACGTCTCACAACGCTCCGGGAAGGAGACCACCTCGTCGATGTTGTGCTCCAACTCACTGAACAAGAGCGCAAGTCAGTTGAGTCGCTGAACGAGGCCTCGATACGCACAGCGTCAGGAACCGTACCCCTTACAACCGTTGCAGAAATCGATGCCGGCTACGAGTACGGTGCAATCGGCCGCCGCAACCGAGAGCGATGCCTGACGATTGGTTCTCAAGCTGCTGAGGGATTTCTTGCGAACAACATCACCACGGACATCGGCACACGACTGGAGTCGATGGTTGAACAACTCCCGCTGGGCTATCGGCTTGAAGTCGGTGGAGAAGCCGAGGAGTCTGTTGACGCTCAGAAGAGCGTATCCACCGCGTTCATGATCGCCATCGTCTTGATCTTTGTGGTGTTGCTCGTGCAGTACAACTCGCTCCTCAAGCCCATGGTCGTGCTGACCGCCTTCCCGCTCGCACTCATCGGCGCGATGTTCGGACTCTTTCTAAGCGGTTGGCCCCTCGGGTTTATGCCGTTGCTCGGAGTGGTTGCGCTCGGCGGCACGGTGATCAACAACGCGATCGTGCTCATTGACTTCATCGAATCAACGGTCGTAAAGGGCATCGGGCTGCGAGACGCGGTGGCACAAGCAGGCCTGGTTCGCATGAAGCCGATCTTACTGACGACGCTTACAACGGTCGGCGGGCTCCTGCCGCTCGCACTCTTTGGTGGTCCGATGTGGGCGGGGATGTCCTGGGCCATGATTGGCGGCTTGAGCCTGTCCACCGTCCTGACCCTGCTCGTGATCCCGACCATCTATGTGCTCTTCGCGGAACGTTTTGGCATGAAGGTGGCATCATGAAGTCGCTCGTAGTAGTCACAGGCATCGTCGTCGTTGCGAGCATCTCGGGGTGCAAATCGATCGGACCAGAGTACGAAGCGCCGACCGTAGAGACCGATGCGTCGTGGGCGGCAGAGAGTGACGTACCTTTCAACGCGGTTGATCCCGAGCTGGTCGAGAC
>JBCDAP010000328.1:0-3345 GCA_039185335.1 Planctomycetota bacterium
AGATAAGACGGGTCGCAATTGCAGCCTGTGGGTCGTAGGATCCGCGATGGCCGGCCGCCAGGTTCTGCTCCATCTCCCAAGGACGCGTTGCAGCGTGGAAGCGTGGCGGCGCCGGTGTCGCCGCGAGCCGGTCTGGCGATCGATCAGCTGGCTCGTGTTGCTCCGGGTTCGCTCAGCGGAGTGCTCGAGCAGGCGCTTGATCGGCGTGATACGCCCATGGTGGCAACGATCTTGGCCGCGTTGCTCGATGCGGGTTCGGGGCCGATCTGGGATGAGCAAGCGGAACGGGATTGGGGGAGTCCGACAGGCAAGGCGCTGGCCTTGCTGATCGGAGCGGGGGGTGATCGTTTCCCTGCTGCGGGGTCGGAGGAAGAAGATCTGCTCCAGCGGATTCCGCTCGGATGGGGTTCGCTTTCGCCGTTGCATGAGGCGCAGGCTGCTTGGCTTGTGGTTTCGCGCGAAGGGCGTGAGGCGGAGTTGCTTGTGAGGATCCTTTCGACGCCGGATTGAGGCGTTGCTTTGTTTAGAGAAGGTTATGGTTCATGGAAGACGCGATCCCGCTCTCGTTGCCCGACATCACTCAGATCGAGATCGACACGGTCATGCAAACACTCTTGTCGGGCCGCTTGTCGATCGGGCCGATGCTTGAGCGATTTGAGGAAGGTTGTGCGCATGTGACCGGGCGCACGCACGGAGTGGGATGTTCGTCGGGGACCGCGGGCTTGCACATGGCGTTGCTGGCGCTCGGTGTGGGGCCTGGTGATGAGGTCATTACAACGCCGTTTTCGTTTATTGCTTCGGCGAACGTGATCCAGTTTGTTGGAGCGAAGCCTGTCTTTGTGGATATCTGTCCGAAGAGCCTGAACGCCGACCCGGCCAAGATCGAAGCGGCGGTGACCGACCGGACCAAGGCGATCATGGCTGTTGAGGCGTTTGGGAATCCGATGCACTTCGATAGCTACAGGAAGATCGCGGAGAAGCACGAGATCTGGATGATCGAAGACTCGTGCGAAGCATTGGGTGGCTCGTACCGCGGGCGACGTCTTGGCTCGTATGGGCATGTGGGCGTCTTCGGTTTCTACCCGAACAAGCAGATCACCACGGGTGAAGGCGGCATGGTGGTGACCGATGATGACCATATTGCCGAAGCATGCCGGTCGTTGAGGAACCAGGGCAGAGCGCCAGGGACGGTCAAGGGGACGAGCGGATCTTGGTTCGATTTCGATCGTCTCGGGTACAACTACCGTTTGTCCGAGATCCCGGCGGCTTTGGGGGTCGCTCAACTTTCGCGTCTCGATGAAATCTTGGAGTTCCGTCGAGAAGTAGCACGCAAGTACGTTGAGCGTCTGATGGGGAACACCGAGATTATTCTTCCGACGGTTCCAGAAGAAGACACCATGAGCTGGTTTGTGTTCGTGATCCGGCTCAACGATCGCTACACGGGTGAAGAGCGTGATCGAATCATTGAGGGTATGCACCGGCACGATGTTGGAGCGGCGCCATACTTTCCTTGTATCCATCTGCAATCGTTCTACCGGGACACCTTTGGGTACCGCGAGGGGATGTTCCCGATTGCGGAATCGGTGAGTTCGCGCACGATCGCATTGCCGTTCCATGCACGCTTATCCGAGCGTGATATCGACTTTGCGGCTTCTACACTCGAGCTGATGCTCGGCCGAGAGAATCTGCGGCGAGATTAAGAAACAATGAATTCCTAGGATTTTTCTGGATGACTTGTGCGTTTCATCCCGGAATCGCATTAGATTTCATCAGTGTCTTGGTCGAGAGCATGATGTGATCCTGTGCTCTGAACAGAGAGAGGTGATGGATGAGAGCTGCTGCTGCTGTCGGTGTGATTAGTGCGAGCGTTTTGGGCGGATCTTCTTGGGGAGAGCCGTTCTCGATCGTGGCTTTGCCGGACACACAGAATTACGTGACAAACGCGGCGAACGCGCTGTTGTTCACGAAGCAGACGCAGTGGGTTGCTGACGAGAGGTTGCTAAACGGGAACACACGCAACATCGTCTTCGTGACGCATCTTGGTGACCTTGTCAGCAGTGGGTCGAGCCTGACGCAATGGATGAGGGCGGACGCGTCGATGGATGTGCTCGACGGCGGGCTGCCGCAAGCGGTCGTGCCGTACTCGGTTCTCCCTGGAAACCATGACTTCGCGAGCACCGGGAACAAATCGACGGGGACAGAGAACTACCTGAACTTCTTTGGTCCGGATCGGTTTGCGGGGTACACGTGGTATCAGGGCGCGGATCCTTCGGGAAACAATAGCTACCAGATCATCGCTGCTGGGAGCTACGACATTCTGCATATCGCGCTCGAATGGCGTCCGGCAAGCAATGTGACCAACGGGACCGAACGTTCGCCTTCGCCACTCGAATGGGCGCAGTCGATTATCTCTGCGAATCCAGGGAAACCCACGATTCTCTCGACTCACGAGCATCTCGATGACAGCCCTGCGGGCCGATCGGGTGCCGGGGACAGTATCTGGAACCAGATCGTTCGGAACAATGATCAGGTGATCATGATCCTGAGTGGGCATCATCACGGTGCGGGCGGAATGAACGACGGTGAGTTTCACCAAATCAGCCAGAACAACTTCGGCAACGATGTGTTCGAGGTGCTGCAAGACTTTCAGGATTATCCTAACGGCGGAGATGGTTGGCTCCGGATCATCACGTTCGATGATCAAGCGAATGAGGTGCGATTCGAGACCTACAGCCCGCATCTCGATCAATTCCAGACCGAAACGGTTGAAGAGGTTGGTGGCTTCGCGAGCGAGTTCGCCCTTCCGCTGAACTTTGTGGAGCGATTCGACTTCGAACCTCCCGCGCAACCACCAGTTCCGCCCGTTGAGCTGTTCGATCGGATTGTCTTCCAAGAAGGGCTGAATGGTTATGAAGGGACACGGGACAAAGAGATCCGCTCTTCAGGCGGCGATGCCAACAACGGGCAGAACACTGAGATCTCAGTAGACGGAGACGATGGCTCGCCAGGGAATCAACCGAACCATGCGCTGATTCGGTTCGATGGATTCATTGGTGATGGGGAAGGGCAGATCTCGATGGGAGGAGTGATTGAAAGAGCCGTGCTGCGCCTCAATGTGACGAATCCCGGATCGGGATTCACCGTGTATCGGATGACCACGACGTGGGACGAATCGACGACATGGCAAGATCTGGGTGGAGACGGGATCACGCCGGGTACAGAGACCGCCGCTGATGCAATCATGACGATCGGAGCCAATAACTCATCCTCGAACGTTTCGGAAGGATTTTTAGAACTTGATGTGACGGAGGCGGTGAACGCTTGGCTCAGCGGTGGAGCGAATCA
>JBCDAP010000329.1:0-3344 GCA_039185335.1 Planctomycetota bacterium
ACACAAATGGCAACCCGGTCAAATCCTTCCAAGCCTCGCCCAGGTCCAGCTGATGCGGGTACACAATGGCAGGTGGTGATGCGGTCACAACCTTGTCGCCGATAAGCAGCAGAGACTCAGGCCAGTCATCATCCGCGGCGTTATGGCGGTGTTCGAGCGCATCGGCATCGAAAGGGAGGAGCTCAGGAGACAATCCATGCTGCTGTTGCAGCACGATCCGGAGCAAAGTGACCGAGGTATGCGAATCGACATCGCAAGCCACTGTCTTCAAATCCTCAATCGGCACACGCGAAAACAGGCGGACCGTCAGCGTGGGCCCCGACGAACCGATCATGCCAACAGGCAGAATCGCCAGGGGAATCGACGAACGCTGGTAGTCGATCGACGATGCCAACGCCAAATCGACCTCGTCACGTTCGAGCATGCTCGCGAGTTCCGAAGGCGGCGTCAGCGTGAGCGTGACTTCTGCGAGCTTGCCGAGCCCCTCGATCATCGGGAGGGTGTTGAGGTAGCTCACCGCACCAAGCCGGGCAGGGCGTGCCGTCGTCGGTTTGGTCGGGACAGCGGTCATCACCACGATCATAGGAGGCATGGCGTAGCATGGCCTCCATGAGCGACACACAACCGCCAGCGGCACTGATCGGCGGAGGCGGCCACGCCGCTGTCATCGCGGATGCCGCGACTCGAGCTGGCCTCGAGCTCGCTGGCTTTTTCGATGACGACGAGTCCGCCACACTCTTCGACCTCCGCAGACTCGGCCCGATCGACGTCATCAGCTCCTGGAACGGTACGGTCCACATCGCGATGGGTGATCTCTCCGTGCGTGCCGACAACATCGAGCGGATCGGACCACGAGAACGCCTGACCATCGTCCACCCAACCGCGATCGTCGCCCCGTCTGCCGTGCTCGGAGCGGGGTCGTTTGTCGCTGCCGGCAGCATCGTCAACCCTCGGGCACAAATCGGCGAAGATTCGATTCTCAACACAGGCTGCATCGTCGAACACGACTGCCAGATCGCCCAGAATGTCCACATCGCGCCAGGCACGGTCCTCGGAGGGGGGGTCGGGATCGGAGCCGGCACGCTTGTGGGGCTCGGGTCGCGGGTTCTACCGGGCATCGCCATCGGATCCGGGTGCATCGTCGGCTGCGGCGCTGTCGTCACGCGAGATGTACAAGACGCGGCGGTGGTGAAGGGCGTGCCCGCGGGGTAGGCTTTGTCGATTCTCCAACCCGAAGGACCTGGTTGTTATGACGGTGAAGCCTGAAGACATCATCCGGATCGAGACGCCCGGCATGAATGCCATCGAGAGTGTGTACCTGCCCGAGATCATCTCCGGGTTCGGAACCACCCTCCGTCACTTCTTCACCAGCTTCGGCCAGAGCCGGCTCCCAGGGCAACCCAACACAACGCAGACCATGCAATACCCCGAAGAGCGGCGCGAAGATCGCGCGGTCGTCGACGGCGGTATGAACGACGGAAACTTCCGCGCGGTCCACCGCCTGAACCGCGATGAAGAAGACCGCGTGAAGTGCGTCGCGTGCATGATGTGCCCGACCATCTGCCCCGCGAACTGCATCCACATCGAAGCCGCAGAGTCGCCCTGGGACGACCGCGAAAAGTACCCCGCGAAATTCGAGATCGACGAACTCCGGTGCATCTTCTGCGGCATGTGCGAGGAAGCCTGCCCCGTCGACGCCATCGAGTTGACGCCGAAGTACGACATCGTCGGACTCACACGCCAGGAAATGATCTTCGACAAAGAGAAACTCCTGCACGTCTACGACGTCACGGTCGATCGCAAGCCGATGTGATCCGCTCTGGTCTGGTGATCACGGCTTCGAAAGCCGTCGGCGCACACGGTCCATCTCCATCAGACCATCTGCGTGAGCTTGCATCTCGGAGATCCTTGCTCCGGCCGCCGCAGGTGTAATACAAACAACCGACAGAACATGGTTGGTCATGAAATCGTCGATCGGTTCTCGATATGGATATTCAAAAAGAGAATCCACGACGCGGAGTTGTCTGTCGTGCACTTCGTCTGCGAGCACCCAATGAAGGTTCCCGTTCTCGCGGCGTGCAATCAGCAGTATGGACACCCCGCCTTCTTCGAGATGACCGATGAAACTGCCTCGATCAAATTCGTTTCGGGGATCAAGAATTCGATAGGCGAAGTGGTCTTGGACCAGCACACGAAAAAGATCAGGATGAAGCGTCCCGGTGGAATCCTGATCAGTCGGGTCAGCAACGCGATCAACACCAAGGCGATAGCGAAGATTTTCGGATTGAGGAGAAAGAGCGTGAACCTCGTACGCAGCGGAGAGAGCCAGCAGACCGCAAGTATGACTCTCGAACTGCAGAATGGGATCTGCATGACCCAGAGGCTCTGAAGGCCGACTCGGCGAATGAGATGCCGCTGACTTCGTCCCAACACGAGCAAAGACCACCGTGCCAGCGTACGCGATCAAAGCGGCGCAGAGCGAGGCCAAGAGCAGAAGTACGAGCGAGATTCGAAGAACAAGCTTCCGCGTGGGCATATCTCGACATACGCCTCTTCGAGTTCATGGGTTGTCATATCAAAAGAAAAACGAGCACTCCCGGAGGAATGCTCGCTTCTAGAGGTAGATATTCGGGGTTATGTGTGGAGGCTTCACCCCACAAACATCAATCAGCGGCTGCGACGGATGGCGGCGAGGCCAGCCATAGCAACAAGAGCCATCGAGCCTGGTGTCGGAACATTCGGGCCCGGGTTGTAGCCCAGCACAAGCTTGTAGCTCGCGGGGTCGATGGGTGAAGGAACAGTTGCGGTCGGGAGTTCTCCGACGACCAGGATGTAGGCGGTGGTATCAGCTTCGGCGACGAAATCGAAGGAGAACTCACGAACCTCGAAGTCACCGAACGGGGTCGGGAAAGTTGCTAAGGGCAAGAGATCGTCGCCAACAGAGGCAGCCGCGCCGTCTGCTTCTTCGGTCACAGTTGGGAACGAGTCGG
This sequence comes from Planctomycetota bacterium, assembly GCA_039185335.1. Taxonomy (GTDB): domain Bacteria; phylum Planctomycetota; class Phycisphaerae; order Phycisphaerales; family UBA1924; genus JBCDAP01. Next base: position 2,991 of record JBCDAP010000329.1, read on the forward strand.
TTCCGGGGGCTGCTGTGAACACGAAAGCTGTGAAAGCTGCATCCGAATCAATCGAGAAAATCGAAACGGTAAGCTGATCCAAAGCAAAGAGATCCACCGCATACCAATCGAACGGGTCGACCGTGTCGTCAGCAAAGGTCGAGGTCACCGAACCATCAACGGCGATCGCCCCATCGGTGAAGTCCAGGAAATCGAACGTCATCGCTTCGGCAAGGCTGTCGTTGGGTTCAACCTCAACAAGCGGCGTAAACGCAGCGGAAGCCGAGGTGGCAAGGGCAACAACCACGGAAGCGCTGGCGATACCGCGCATATCAATAAACATCTCTTAAATACTCCTCCGGCGGGCCCTGTGCG
>JBCDAP010000330.1:0-3340 GCA_039185335.1 Planctomycetota bacterium
GTGCGCTGGGCTTCGCGTCTGTGCGGCTCGGCGCGGTGCGCCTCAATGATGGACTCGATCGTTCGATCGTCCACCGCTTGCCCTGCCGCCTTCAACGCCTCGGCGTTCTCGTCGTCAACGGGGAGGTCGGTGAAGATCTTCAGGAACTTCTCCACATCCTCGTCGGCGGCGTTCAACCAGAACTGGTAGTACGCGTAGGGCGAGGTGCCGGGCTGGCCCGAGGGACGGTTGTGGGATAGCCAGATGGCGCCGGACTCGGTTTTGCCGAACTTGCCGCCGTCGGATTTGGTGAGGAGGGGTGCGGTGAGACCGAAAGCGGGTGTGACAAATTCTTCGTGAGGAACTGGACGTAACTTCCCGGTTTCACGCTTAACTCGATCCTGTTCGGCTTGGATTTCGTGTGCATAGTCAGGAAATTCATCCCGACGAATCAGATTCACACCACTCGCGATGTTGCCCCACTGATCTGAACCCGCGGTCTGGATAGTCACGTTCATCTCGCGGAACAAGTGCAAGAAGTCGTACGCCTGGAGCAGCATGTAGCTGAACTCGGTGTACGAGATGCCCTGACCCTCGCGCTCGATGCGATTCTTCACCGCGTCGCGAGCCAGCATCTGATTGACCGAGAAGTGCTTGCCGATTTCGCGAAGGAAGAAGTAAACATCGATGTCTTTGAACCAATCGTGGTTGTTTACGATGGTGGCGCCGTTCTCTCCTTCGAATCGCAATAGCTGCTCGAAGATCTTCCGCTGCGCCACGAGGTTGCCCTCGATCGTCTCGTCGGTCATGAGTGTCCGCTCGGTGTCTTTGCCCGACGGATCGCCGATGCGTCCAGTGGCGCCGCCCATCAGAACGATGGGCGTGTGGCCGAAGGTCTGTAATCGGCGGAGGATGGAGATCGCGACGAGGTTGCCGATGGTGAACGAGTCGGCGGTCGGGTCGAAGCCGTTGTAGAGGGTGCGGGGCTGGGCCAGGTGCTCACGCAGGCCCGCCTCGTCCGTGCACTGATAGAAGAGCCCCCGCTTCTTGAGATCGTCAAGAACCAGCGCGTGGGGCGAAGTCAGTGTGGAAGGGGCGTCACTCATGCCCGGATCGTATCCGCCGTGCGGCACACCGTGGAATCGAGGGACAAATGAAAGGCGCGCATGGTTGGACCGCTCCCTCACGGTCGCGGCTTGTTGAGTTCGGGGTGCTATACTTCGGGATGATGACGACCACCTGCTGATCCATCCCGCCGCCTCTTCGCTTTTTAAGCACACTGAGGCACTCCCGCGCGATCGACCCGCCGCGCGGGATGTTCTATGGCTGGAAAGACCGCCCGGGACGAGCAAACCGCCCCTCGCGATTCACGCGATCAGCAATCGGGACTTCAAATACATGCCATCTCCAAACCGTCGCCATGAGGATGGCGACTTCACCTGCATCCATTGCAAGTGCCATGTCGAGGCTTCTTCTTGGGGCACCAGGAACCGCAACCACTGCCCTGTGTGCCTGTGGTCGCGCCATGTCGACGATCACATCGGCGATCGTGCATCGGACTGCCGAGCGCCGATGGAGCCAATCTCTGTCGCGGCAAAGGCGGACGGCGAATGGGTGATCGTGCATCGGTGCACCGGGTGTCAGCAGCTGCGGATCAATCGGATCGCGGGCGACGATGCGGAGCGTGCGTTGCTGGCATTGGCTCTTCGCCCGCTGGCGAATCCGCCTTTTCCGCTGGATTCGATGTCATGAGCTTTGGCCCGCTACTCTTTCTGGATGCCAGACGCCGCGATCCAGCTCACCTCGGTCACCAAGCAGTTCCGCGACAAGCTCGCGGTCGACGATCTCGATCTGACCGTGCCGACGGGGTCGCTCATGGGGTTTCTTGGTCCGAACGGGGCAGGGAAGACCACGACGATTCGGATGGTGATGTCGATCTTCCCGCCCGACACCGGTTCCGTCTCGGTGCTCGGCAAGGCCTCGGCGACCGAATCGAAAGACCGCATCGGCTACCTGCCCGAAGAACGAGGCGTGTACCGCAAGATGCGCGTCGGCCAGTTCCTTCGCTATGTCGGAACGCTGAAAGGCGTGCCTTCGCGTGAACTCAACCAGCGGATCGATATCTGGCTCGAACGCGTCAAGCTGCCCGAGGTACGCAAGAAGAAGTGTGAAGAACTGTCCAAGGGCATGCAGCAGAAGATCCAGTTCATTGCCACGGTGATCCACGAGCCGGAGCTGATCATTCTCGATGAGCCGTTCTCGGGGCTTGATCCGGTCAATCAGCGTTTGCTTCGTGACCTTGTTCAACAGCTTCACGACGAAGGGCGGACCATCATTTTCTCGACCCATGTTCTTGAGCAGGCGGAGAAGCTCTGCGACCGCGTGGTCATGATCGACCAGGGGAAGAAGATCAGAGAGGGAACGGTTGATGATGTTCGCTCATCGCACGCGCCGCCGACGCTGGTGATCGTGCCGCCCGGTGCGGTACCGAGTGTCGAGGCAGAGGCGATCACCGAGCGGCTCTCTCAGATCCCCGGGGTCACCGAGGCTCGTATGACGCGCGACCAGACGTTCGAGGCGCGTCTCGAGGAGCATGCAGATCACCAGAATGTGATGCAGGCCGCGGTAGCGTTGGGCCCTGCTTCGCGTGTTGAGCTCCGCCGAGCCACGCTTGAAGATGTCTTCATTGACCTGATCGGCGCTTCCATCGCCGAGCGAGAGCAACAGACCCAGCCCGCTGTCGAGGAGGTGGAGGCGTGATCCGGAAGGTTCTGACGATCGCGGTCCGGGAGTTCAAGGCGACGGCCCTCACGCCGGCGTTTCTGATCTCGCTGTTCTTCTTTCCTGTCGGCGTGTTTGTCTTTGGCTTCGCGGCTGGGGCGATCTCACTTCTCGGTGCTGATCCCAAACCCATGACCGGCATCGTCGCGGTCGCTGACACGAGCCACGGCTCTGTTGTCGAGAACGCACTCCGCGAGAACTACGACCCCGAGAACCAGCAGCGGCGCCATGACGCGGAGAAGCAAGCAGCCGACGAGGCAGCAAGAGAGTCGCTTGGCGACACAGGCTTCGTGTCCGCGTTCTTGTCGGAAGAGCAGGCCAGCCAGCTGGCACAGAAGAGCATGCAGGTGCGTCCGCCGGCGGAGATCGAGATCGTCGCCGTCCGCACGGATGACGACATCGAGAGCGCACGCGAGCGCGTCACCTCCGCGGAGTATCTCGCGCTCGTGATCGCGACCGAACCCACGATCACCGCGGACACCGAGGACGAGCAAGCCGGGCGGTACCAGATCTTCAGACGTCCGGATATGGAGCTGAAAGATCTCGACGACATCAGGGCCATCGTCCGCCGAGCGGTGAA
>JBCDAP010000331.1:0-3337 GCA_039185335.1 Planctomycetota bacterium
GTTGTTGGTCAGGATCGATGAATCGCAAGCAGCGCAGCTGCTGGAGACCGCCGAGTGGCACCTGATCCGGAAAGACCTGCCTTCGACCAAATACATGCTTTGGCGTCTCGTGCAGGAATACCCGCAAACGATTTCTGCCTCGGCTGCCCGAGAAATCATGTCGGGCCAAGGGTGGAACATGGATGACATCATGCCCGCGGGATTGCGTGATCGTTTGGCTGATGAGGCATCTCTTGCGAAACAAAGCGAACCGGAATCCGGAGAAGAAGTCGTGATCGAAGGACCGCTTGGCGATCGAGTCGAAAGCGTCGAGCAGGACGCGGAAAGTGAAGTGAAATGAGGCGCGTGCTGCTTGGGCTCATGGCCGTGTTGATTGGTTTTGCGAGTGCTGGATGCTCCGGATACGCCTTCGAGAGTCCGTATCGCGGGGATGTGCAATCGATCGCGGTCCCGATTCTGGGAAACAACACATTCGCGTACGGCCTTGAGGCCGAACTCACTGACGCGTTGATCAAAGAGATCCACCGGACTACTCCTTACAAGGTGCTCGACCAACGCCAGGCGGACACGGTTCTCAGCGGCACGATCGTCGAGACGGACCTGCGGAAACTCGTTGGCGATTCGGAAACCGGGCTTGTGCAAGAGCTCGCGGTCACGATCGTGGTCAGCTTCGATTGGAAGGATGCCGAGACAGGGCGTGTCCTGCTCTCCAGGCGGGGTTTCGAGGCGGCCGATGTCTTCGTCCCCGACCGTGATGCGGGGGAACGGATCGAGACCGGCCGCCGCCGGACGGTCGACCGCCTGGCCAAAGATATGGTGGCCGAAATGCGATCCGCCTGGTGATTACCCCGCGCCTAGGCTTCCATATCGAGATTTTTTGGGATCACCGTACGGCTCTCGAACGAATCTGCTGGATTGAACCAGTCGAATACGTCGATTGCCTCAGGGACCAAAGAAGGAGTTGATGGCCCCGTATGTCTGACCAAGAACGCAACGAAGCGACACCACCGCAACCCAGCGACCGCAAATCACCCATAAAGGGGACAGGCGGTCCACAGGCGGCAGCAAAGCCCGGACGCGGCCCTCTTGGATTTTTGATTCTCGCGGGCCTGATCCTGATGGTGTTCCTCCTGTTCCAGTCGCTCAACAGCAATAACGGCCAAGAGGTCGCGTGGGCCGAATTCGAATCCGCCTACGCGGATGGAACGATCCAGATTGTCGAGCTCCAGTCCGGAGCTGTCGTCGGACGCCCAGCAGATACAAACGCCTCAAGTCCCGGCACGATCTACCGAGTGACGTTCAACCAAGCCGCGATCGACACCTGGACCGAGAAGGTCGACGTACTGACCTCAGGCCAGTTCGTTGATAAATCTGGTCCGAGTGGCTGGCAGCAAGCACTCGCGTTCGCTCCATTCATCTTCACAATCCTGATCTTCGTCGTGATCTGGATCTTCATCATGCGGGCGATGCGCGGAGCCGGCGGCGGTGGCGGCATGCTCGGCAACTTCGGCAAATCACGCCACCGTGTGCTCATGAAGGAATCCACAGGCATCACCTTCAAAGATGTCGCTGGTGTTGAAGAAGCCAAGGACGAGGTCGAAGAGATCGCACGCTTCCTGAAGGACCCCAAGAGGTTCATGCGACTCGGCGGACGAATCCCACGCGGAGTGTTGCTCACCGGGCCTCCCGGCTGCGGAAAAACGCTGCTCGCCAAGGCCATCGCAGGCGAAGCCGACGTCCCATTCTTTTCCATCTCCGGATCTGATTTCGTCGAGATGTTTGTCGGCGTCGGCGCCAGCCGAGTACGCGACCTATTCAAGCAGGCACGCGAGAACTCGCCCTGCATCATTTTCCTCGATGAGATCGACGCGGTCGGTCGCCGGCGCGGCGGGGGATACTCTTCCGGCGGCGGACACGACGAGCGAGAACAAACGCTCAACGCCATCCTCGTTGAGATGGACGGCTTCGAGTCGACCGAGCAGATCATCGTGATCGCCTCGACCAACCGACCCGATGTGCTCGATCCCGCGCTCACCCGCCCGGGACGATTTGACCGCCAGATCGGTGTCCAGCTCCCCGATGTGAAGGGGCGCTACGAGATTCTGAAGGTCCACGCCAAGAAGGTGAAGCTCGCGGCGGATGTCGATCTACAGATGATCGCTCGAGGAACACCGATGTTTTCTGGTGCCGAGCTCGAAGCCATTATCAACGAGGCCGCGATCATCGCGACCCTAGCAGACAAGGACGCGGTTGAACACGAGGATCTCGAGGAAGCTCGAGACAAGGTCCGGTTCGGGCGTGCAAACAAGAGCCGGGTCCGCGAAGCAGAAGACAACAAGCTCACGGCCTATCACGAGGCGGGCCACACCGCCTTGCAGTGGCTGCTTGAAGACGCGGATCCGCTTCACAAAGTGACGATCATCCCGAGAGGTCAATCGGGAGGAGCGACATTCTCACTGCCGGAGCGAGATCGGCAGACGATCAGCCGGAAGTGGCTGATCGCCACCGCGCGTGTGCTCTGCGGCGGACGTATCGCTGAAGAAAAGGCGATGGGCGACGTCTCCAGCGGAGCCTCGATGGATATCCAACAAGTCACGGGCATCGCTCGCTCGATGGTTCTTGAATGGGGCATGAGCGAAGCACTCGGTTTCGTCCGCTATGAGCAAGACGACGACCGCCCTGTCATCGACCGTGAATATTCTGATGAAACCGCCCGGGTCATCGATGCGGAGGTCAAGCGTATCGTCGACGAGGCATACCAACATGCAACCCGCCTCATCGATGAGAACTGGGACAAGGTCCAGGCTATTGCCGAAGCGCTGCTTCAGTATGAAACGCTGACAGCAAAGGAAGTCGAGCGGCTCATGAAGGGCGAGAGACTCGGCAAGCCTTCCGTTTCGGATCTGCTGAATGCCGAAGCAGAAAAGGTCCGCTCGCAAGACCAGTCCACGACCATGCCTGACCCGAAACCAGAAGCGGATGAAGGTGAAGCCGGGTTCGGCGGTGCGATGCCCTCACCGGCATAGCGTGCTTGTTCGTTCACCTTGAACGTCTCTTCGGGATTGCTCAGGACGTCAGACGCGACGTGGATTCCGTGTGCCTGGCTGGACCGAGCGAACGCGGACTTCGGGGTCGAGTCTCTCAACCCGCGAGGCATGCCACCCCTTGTCGGAAAGCTCCGCGTCGTAGCGGACCTTGGCACCGTCGGTGAGCACCCGGTACCCCTCGCCCTCGATCTGCGTGTAGTGAATGAAGATGTCCTGACCTTCGGGGCCAATGATAAAGCCGAACCCCTTTTTCTGGTCAAACCATTTCACCTCGCCCTCGGCATTGATGA
>JBCDAP010000332.1:0-3336 GCA_039185335.1 Planctomycetota bacterium
CTCACCGAACGCTTGCACTGTGTTGAGGGCAAAAACGATACCCACAACAGACGGCCCGATTGCTCCGGCGAACTCTCGCGTTCCAACGGGTGGCTGTTCACCGAACAAGAAATGAGAGTCAGTGAGTTCTGCAGCCCTTAGCCTGCGGAAATCATCTGTGGCCGGTGTTGACGGGGCATTGGGAAGGTTGACCTCATCCGGTGTGGGATACATAGCCCGTGGCTGCGGATTAAGGTTTGCAGCAGAAGTCGTGTTGCGAGCAGGTTGCTCTCCCACAAAGGACAGCATCGGAGCCGTTGTCCCAAAGTTGATCAGAACATACTCAAGCGGTTGGTCTGATCTCAGAACCAACTCATACCTCACTCGTCCAAGCAGCTCGCTTGAAGGGAGAATGAGGGGTTCGAATTGTAGAAGAGGGACACGCACCCACATTGCCTGAATGCGATTGGTTTCGGGTGAGGTGTCGATCTCATCAGGGTCGTCGGTGGGATCTCCACCTCCATCTCCTCCATCTCCGCCTCCATCTCCCCCGTCGACGCCGCTTCCACCATCGATTCCGTCAGGGATTTCGCCTTGGTCGATCGGGTCGCCAGGCGTGATGGGAGGAATGACCCCGCCGTTTGATCCCCCGCCGATCGGATTGGTTGGTGTTGAGGGTTCTGAAGGTCCTGAGGGATTGTCGGTGCTGGGATTGTCGATTGGATTGCGATCGCCGGGATCCGTGATGGGATTCGGATTATCCGATCCATTGTCTGGTGTGTTTGGGCCGCGGTCTGTCGGCACAGAAACGGGCGGGGCAGAGCCGTCCTGTCGATCTTGATAACGCTGGCGTGCTTCGTTCGCCTCTGATTCGGAGATCCATCCGTTTTCGAGTGCCTGCTGCAGCAGCTGTTCGAAGACCGGATCGCTGCCACTGCTGTCGCCTTCCGAATCGGATCCGCTATCGCGTTGACCATTCTGCAGCCCGATCTGCTCAGCAGGCGAGGGCTGGGAACGATCCCGCCTTGCTCGGATATTCGGATGCAGTTGTGCTTGCTCTCGTTGTTGTTGATGGAACGATTCGATCGATCTCGCCGGAGACTGAGCGTTCTCGTTGCTATCGTTCTGATTCTGCATCGAACGCCGCCGGCGCTCCAATGCACTCGTGCCGGCCACACGTCTGGTTCGATCGCTGGTGACCGTTCGTCTGTTCGGTGTTTCGGCTTGAGCTACCAATGAATTCTCTGTGAACCGTCTGGTGGTTCGATCCGCAGCCGATGACGAGCCGGGCGGCGCGAGCATCGCTGGAGAATTGCCGTTCGCCGAAGGTCCGTTCGCGCCAGAACTGAACAGGCTTCGCCCCTCCGAACGCACGCGATTGACCGAACCTGACTGGCTAGGGGCCGCGGCCCCCGCGCGGATCAGGCGATCCGATGGCGTGGAGCGATCGTCTTCCCCTGACAGGAGGGTTCCTCCTGCGGCAAGGACAACGAGTGCCCCGGCGATGGCGAATGCGGTCAGGGTGATCGGCTGAGCCATATCGAATCTCGCCTCTTCTGAGGTCTCAAAAAAGTGAACAAGCACTGACAATCCGGCGGCAGAACACTGTTCGCACAGCTCCCACCCGAAGTTTTACCACCGAATCGGCATTTCGCTGCTCCTCCCTCTCCCTTGCACAGCGATCTCCTCAAATAGATCGCCGTTGATTGAAGTTATGGGTTCATCCTACGATGATAGAGTAGGTACACGGGGTCATGGGTTCCCGGACATGCAGCGAACAGGCTACCAATCCAATCGTATCTTCTGGGTCGGTAGATCACGTGATTGAAGAAGGGCTGATCTTCCCTATGGCAGTGAACACGCAAGCCGAATTCACACAGGCTACTACGACACGTCCGACCAACCAGCCGACGCAACGTTTAAGCGATGCGCTTCCCGACGATGTGCTGATTGGCTGGCTCAGCGACATGGTGAAGATCCGCGAGTTCGAAACGCGAACGATGGCGGCTTATCAGCAAGCCAAAATCGGCGGCTTCTGCCATGTGTACATCGGTCAAGAAGCGGTCGTTGTCGGCACTCGAGCTTGCGTCGAAGCGTCCGACCCTTGTGTTACCGCGTACCGCGACCACGGTCACGCGCTCGCATGGGGCATGCATCCCAACACATGCATGGCCGAGATGTACGGCAAGCAAGCCGGCTGCGCCAAAGGCAAGGGCGGCTCCATGCACATGTTCGACAAGCCCAACAATCTTTTCGGCGGGCACGGCATCGTCGGCGCTCAGAACCCCCTGGGTCTGGGTCTCGCCTTCGCAGCACGATACGAGAACGAGGTCATTGGCAAAGCCATCAACGCAAGAGGCGATGCACCTGCCAAGCGTGTTGCTCTTTGCTTCCTCGGCGATGGGGCGCTCAATCAGGGTGCCCTTCACGAGGCGATGAACATTTCCAACCTGCCTGGGCAGCTCCGCTCGCCGGTCATCTTCATCGTCGAGAACAATCGCTATTCCATGGGGACCGCCATTCAACGCGGCACCACCATGGCCCATGACCTCGGCGCCAAAGCCCGTGCCTACGGCATGTCCGAGATCGAGATCGATGGCTACGACGTTCGCAACATCTACGACCTCTTTAAGCCATTCGTCGACGAGTGCCGGGAAGAGCAGAAGCCGGGTTTCGTCAACCTCCACTGCTATCGCTACCAGGGCCACTCGATGTCTGACCCGCAGAAGTATCGCACCAAAGCTGAGGTCGAAGAGAGCAAAGGCGACGATTGCATCGACAACCTTGCGAATTACCTGATGAACGATCGCGGCTGCCTGACAGAGGATTATTTCAAGTCCATCCAGAAAGAGATGAAGCAGATTGCTAAGGACGCGATCACGTTCGCCGAAAGCGCTCCAGCTCCCGACCCCGCACTCGAACTCGCGAGCGATGTCTACGTCGATCCGGGCAACACCCGTTCGAACGTCGAGTATGTCGAGGGTGAAAAGAACGAACTGCTGTGAATGTAGTTCTCGACGTCAAAGATGGAACAGCCTGATGCCACTCTTCGACACGAGTTCATCGAATGACTTCAGCGGCCTTGACCGCACCGCATGCACTTGGAGCGTGTGATTTGCAGCGATCATCCTTCCAATCGGCGTGATCGTTACCGCCATCGTGGGGTTGTACCCTTTCAGTATTGGCTTCGGCGTGCCTTGGCTGCGGGCGTTCGCCATGCTGTATCAGCTTCACCAATCGAAGCCAGGATGATGTGGATGCCAGGGGCATGGCAGGGAAGCCCCTTGAAATGCACGATTCTTTGAGGTGCTCACGGTTTCTTTGCAAGCGTGCTCACGGTTTCTCTGAGAATTGGCA
>JBCDAP010000333.1:0-3306 GCA_039185335.1 Planctomycetota bacterium
GCGCGGCGTCGGTTCCACCTACCAAGTGTACGGACCGGTTCACCTGGCTCACGGATGCATCTCCTGATGGTTCTGTGGCCTGGTCGCTCGACAAGTTCCTCGAAACAGCGGATGAGATGATGGGCCGGCGTGGGATCGAGGTGAGCGCAGGGTACGCTGAGCGGGCGAGAACGCTGAGCGAAGGGCGAAGGTAAGCAATGGCTGATCCAAAGCGTTTCTATCTGATCGATGGCTATGCACAGTTCTTCCGTGCGTTTCACGCTATTCGCACGCCCATGTCGAGCCCGGTGACGAAGGAACCCACGAACGCAACGTTCGGCTTTGTGGGAATGTTGCTGAAGGTGCTGCGCGAGTGTGATCCGTCTTACCTTGTGGTGGCGATCGATGTGTCTGGGGATACCGAGGGGCTGCGCAACGAGATTTATCCTGAGTACAAGGCGAATCGGGATGAGCCTCCAGAGGGGCTCTTTGTGCAGATCGATCGATGCATCGCGTTGCTGAAAGCGATCGGCGTGCCTGTGATCGGCGTGGAGCGGTACGAGGCAGATGATGTAATCGCGACAATCTGCGATGCGGTGGCCGACGAGGGTGTGCTGACACGGATTGTGAGCAAGGACAAGGATCTCCAGCAGCTGCTTCGTGAGGGTGCTGTGGAGATGCACGATGTGCACACTGATGCGCTGGTGACGGAACAAGTGTTGATGGAGGAAAAGGGCATCGCACCGGCGCAGGTTCGTGACATGCTGGCGCTGATGGGTGACACGGTGGACAATGTGCCGGGTGTGCCGGGGATCGGAGTGAAGACCGCGGCGAAGCTGATTGCGGATTTTGAGACACTCGATGCGTTGGTCCAAGAGGCGCAGAAGGAGAAGGGGGCAATCAAGGGGAAGCGTCAAGAAAATATCGTGGCTTCGGTTGATCAGTTGGGTATGTCGCTCGACCTGGTCACCTTGCGTCATGACGCGCCGATCGAGTTTGCGTTTGAGGAAGCGTCGGTCGAGAAATTCGAGCTCGCGAAGCTCATGCCGATCCTGAAGGAACTCGGTTTCAACAGGTATCAGGATGAGTTGAAGGGTTTGATCGGAGACGAAGGAGCGAGCGAAGCGAGCAACGAGAGATTGGGTGATGGTTTCGGTGGACTCTTTGAGCAAGCTGCGGCGGACAGCGGACAGGTCACGGCATCCGCCGAGGGATACACGCTCGTGCGCACGGCCGCAGAACTCGATGAGATGATCGATGCTCTGCGGGCTGCGAAGCTGATCGCGTTCGATACCGAGACGACCGGGCTCGAGGCAACTCAGTGCGGTTTGGTTGGATTGAGCTTCGCTGCTGCGGATGGCGAGGATGGGACGCGAGCCTGGTACGTGCCGGTGCGATCACCCGAGCCAAAGACGCATCTTGATGAGGCAGCGGTCCTCAATTCGCTTCGTGGTGTTCTGGAAGATGAGTCGGTCCCCAAGACCGCGCACAACGTGAAGTTCGATCAGCTGGTGCTTCGGAATGCGCCGTTTGAAGAACAGGGTGGATCGCGTGTGGATCCCATACTTGTGCGTGGTGTGGTCTTCGATTCGATGGTGGCGAGCTATCTGGTCGACGCGGCTCGGTCGAGCCATTCGATGGATGCGCTGGCGCTCGCGCTGCTGGGGCACCAGTGCATCTCGATCAAGGATCTGATTGGGACTGGGAAGTCTCAGAAGGGCTTTGACGAGGTGCCGCTTGAGCAAGCGTTTGTTTACGCGTGCGAGGATGCCGAGATCACACTCCGTTTGTACGGCGTGCTCGAGAAGCAGCTGCGTGAGATGGGGCTTGGCGAGTTGTTCGATGGGGTCGAGCTGCCGTTGGTTTCGGTGTTGGCTGAGTTGGAGCACAACGGCATCCAGGTCGAGCCTGATGAGCTTGATCGCCAGGCCGGGCGATTGAGTGAGCGGATCGAGGAGCTGCGCCGGGAGATCGATGACGCATCACCCAGAGCGTTCAACCCGGACTCTCCGAAGCAATTGGCGGGTGTGTTGTTCAACAAGGTTGATGACGAGGAGGTAGGGCTGGGGATCAAGCCGCTGAAGAAGACGAAGACGGGCTACTCGACGGATGTAGAAACGCTCGAGAAGCTGGCAGCGGATCCGGAGGTCGAGAGTAATCTTCCGAGTTTGATCGTGGAGTACCGCCAGCTCACGAAGCTTGTTTCGACGTATTTGGTGGCTCTGAAAGACGCGATTAGTGCACGCGACGGTCGGATTCACGCCAGCTTCAACCAGACAGTGGCCGCGACTGGGCGTCTGTCTTCCTCGGACCCGAACCTGCAGAACATCCCGATCCGGACCGAAGTCGGTCGGCTGATCCGCAAGGCCTTTGTGGCACCGGAAGGAAGAGTGCTTGTGGCAGCGGACTATTCCCAGATCGAGTTACGGATGTTGGCGCACCTTTCACAGGATCAGGCATTGATCGAAGCATTCGAGCGGGGTGAAGACATTCATCGCGCCGTAGCGGCGCAGATCCACGAGGTTAAAGCGGATGAAGTAACACGGGAGATGCGCGAAGGTGCGAAAATGGTGAACTTCGGCATCGTCTATGGCATCACGGCGTTTGGTCTCGCCCGCCGCCTCGGTGTATCGAACGGTGAAGCGGCAGAGATCATCGATGGCTACCGTGCTCGCTTCCCGGGGATCACGACCTTCCTGCAAGAGTGCGTGGAGCAGGCGAAAGAGCGCGGTTACGTCGAAACGATCCTGAAGCGTCGGCGTCCGATCGATGGGATCGATTCGAAGAACCCGTCGAGACGAGCGCTCGCGGAACGCATGGCGATCAATTCTGTTGTCCAAGGGTCGGCTGCCGACCTGATCAAGGTGGCAATGGTAAAGCTGCAAGCCTCGATCGATGCGAGCCAAGAAGCATTCCGATCGGCGCTTATGTTGCTCCAGATTCACGATGAACTGGTGCTGGAGTGTGATGAGAACGATGCTCAAGCGGTCAGCGAAGCATTGATGCTGGGCATGGAAGCGGCGATGGAGCTGCGAGTGCCGCTCAGGGTCGAAGTTTCGGTTGGGCGTGATTGGTTCGAAGCAAAATAAAAATGTCAATTCGATTTGATTCAACTGTCGGCTCTGCGAATGCTTGCTCCTTCGCTGAGCGACTTGCCAAGTTCTCTGGAGTTGCCGGATTGTGTTCTATGGAAGGAGAAGACCATGAGCGAGACCAAATTATCCCCGTTTGTTGAGACTGGTGAGGCGACGGCAATCCTGCCGCTGCCGAAGGGCAAGCCCGCCACTGTCATAGGGACCGAGGCGATCCGTGCAACCATCGATGAGC
>JBCDAP010000334.1:0-3298 GCA_039185335.1 Planctomycetota bacterium
ACCGACACCCAGCAGAACCTCCTGGCGGATGCGGTGCTCGGTGTCGCCCGAGTACAGACGATGCGTGAGCGCGCGGTCCGCCTTCGAATTCGCTTCATGATCTGTATCGAGGAGGTACATCTCGACGCGCCCGACGCGCAGGAGCCAGATCTTCGCCACAACATCTCGCGAGCCGATGCGCACGGTGACCGACTTTTTGGTGTCGGTCACAGGAAGGTGATCGAAGTCGTAGGTTTCGAAGACGACGCGTGTTGAGCCGTCGGTCTCCAGTTCCTGGCGGTAATAGCCTTCGCGCCACAGGATGCCGATCGCGGTAAGCGGGATGTTGAGATCTGAGGCAGACTTCACATGGTCAGCCGCGAGAATGCCCAATCCCCCGGAATAAAGTGGCAGAGATTCGTGCAATCCGTACTCCATGCAGAAGTAGGCAACACGCATCCTTTGAGCCGACCCATTGGCCTTGCGGTCGTGCCAGCCTTTCGCACTGTGATAATCACGCTGCTCTGCCAGCGCCGCGGCAAGAGCGGCCTGAAAGTTCGGATCAGCGGCAAGCGTGGCGCGGCGCTCCGGAGACAACGCCGCGATGGTCTTGAGCGGGTTCTGGTTCATTGCCCGCCAGATGGGGGGATCAAGAGCCTCGAAGACCCGGCGTATCGCTGGCTTCCAGGTCCACAGAAGATCGTGCGCAAGCATGACCAGTTCGTGCTCCGGAAAATCGAGTCCTGAGGTCGAGCGTGTTGGGAACACCCCTGTTCTAGTAGAACGCTTCACTTCAACGCGTTTCCTTCGACGTGCTTTCGGCATGATGTGGTCCTGGTATTCGTTCGGTGGGAGCGCGCCGCCCCCCATATCGGGCGCACGCGATGGCAAGCAGTATACGCGCAATCACCATCTGCTAAAGCACACCAACGACAGTCAAAACATCAGGGACATGCCTAGGATGCCCGAATCTCTCCAGAGCACCAATTCGAACCCAATGAGCGCGATGCCCACACCACCATCCTCGCCCCCCGCTCCTGCACCTCGCCCCGCCCGATCCCCACTGACATTTGTCCTGGATCTGCTCTCGAGCGTGCGTCTTGGAATCGTGACACTGACACTCTTGTTCGTGTACACGTCGATCGGCTCCGCCGGGATCTTGTACCCCCTACCGGGAATAGATTCGCTCGTCGACTGGCAACACATCATGGTTCGCCAGCTCCCGATATTCGAACTCACCGAACTCGAATGGTTCTACACCAACACGTTCATCTTCCTGTGCGCGCTGCTCTGCCTCAACCTGACCGTCACCACGGTCCGGCGGATCCCATTCAATCGCATGAAAGCAGGCGTGTGGATGATCCACTCGGGAGTCATTGTGCTCGCGATCGGCTCGGTGATCTATTTCGCGAGCAAATACGAGGGCGAAGCGGTGATCATCCGCCGAGACCTCAACATCGTCACGCCAACGAGCACCGCTTCGATTCCCGTGCTCCCTGGAAACGTCGTCACAACGGAAGACGACTGGACCTTCCAGATCACTCAGGTCGACCCGGCATGGCCTCTGCTCACCGAAGGCGTTGAAGGCGAAACCGCGTACGCAGTCTCGGTCATGGTCACCCCGCCCGATGGAAGCGAGATGTTCATGCGACAGCTGCTGGATGGGCATGAGTCTTTGAACGAAGACCTTGTTCGTCGCGACGGGCCCCAGCCTTTCCAGCGGATCAAGAACCTCGACGAATTCGACGGGCAAGCCATACTTCGCGACGATGTTTCGCTGACACTCAGCGCGGGTGTGCAAAGCCAGTTCGCGATGAAAGACTCGAACGCGATCCTGGCTCGCGTTAAGGGAGATCGCGAGTGGACGAGCGAAGCGTTGATCGAACGCTTGCCTCGATACAACGATTATCTCGGTGATCAGGGCGCCGTCTGGCCCGCGGGGTACCTGGCGGAGCAGGCTTCCAGACGCCCGCTTAACCTTCAAATCGCTGGCCTCGAAGAACTCGGGATCACCGCAAGGGTCAAGTCATACCTGCGATTCGCAGAGATCCAAGACCGCTTCCAACCCTCGGCAATCCCGGGAGGCGAAACCGTCATACGCCTGCTTCTCGAGCAGCCCAACGAGCGTGTGTTCCAGCACGAGCTGGTCGCGGGGCACCCAACCCGCTCAGCGATCGCCCACGGCCCTGCCACCGGACTGATCGGCTTCGTACACTCAGAAGACAACAGCACAATCGACGAAATCCGCGAAGCCAAGAAGTCAACGCTGATCGTCACGATCAACGGCTTCGATGACGAGCACCGGATCCCAATCGCCGAGAACACGCAAGACGTCGCACCGAAGCAGCTCGGCTCGACGGGTTGGTCCGCCAAAGTCCTGACAGTGGCAAACAATCTGCAGCTCGATCCGGGCGGTCCGATCTTCAAGGTCGTCGACGCCGAGTTTCATTCGCCCGAGGGCGAGGTGATCCGCCGATGGGTGTTTTCTGATGGGGACATGACCCGCGATGTTGTCAGTGTTGAAGCCAAGCTTCCCGAAGAAACGACACGTCCTCCAGATCCGCGGGTGAATTCGGTGTACGTCGCCTCGGAGACACCACCGATGACCTTTGTTTCAACGAAGCAGGGCGTTCGGCTGCTCTCGCTCACGGCGGGCGGCGCGATCCTTGAACGTAGCGTCAACGCAGGCGAAAAGATCGAGCTCCCGGCTGGCTTCTCGGTTCGCTATTCAGAACTCATCGACAACGCGATGCTCGAGTCTCGTCCCACGATCGTGCCGCCCAATCAGCGCGATCCTTCGCTCGACAAATCGCGCCTCTACTCGATGATCCAGGTCGAAGTCGCCGAAACCGGATCGGACAACATCATCGATACCGTCTGGCTGCCGTTCCACCGCTTCGCTTACGACTCGGAGGCCGAATCGATCCCCTCGCTCGGGCCTTACCGTCCGGCCGAAGTCACACTCTCCGACGGACGAACGATCGAGCTGATGTTCACACGCGAACATCGCGAACTCCCGGCATCAGTCGTGCTCGACGAATTCGAACTACAAGCACGTGTGGGCGGATTCGAAGGAACAACTGCATCAATCCGCGATTGGAAGAGCCATGTCCAATTCCAAACCGAATCCGACACAACCGAGATACTGACTGTCGCAACCAACAGCCCAGTCGAGCACAACGGACTCTGGTTCTTCCAAGCTTTCTGGGATGCTCCGAGCGGCCCCGTCGCTGGCCGTCCTGCATCTGCCGGGCTTAACTTTACTGGTCTGGGAGTCACCAACCGCCAAGGCGTCTGGACCATGCTGATCGGATCATGC
>JBCDAP010000335.1:0-3296 GCA_039185335.1 Planctomycetota bacterium
CCGAGAATCTCTCGATGCCTTGCATCGCGTTCAACTGAGGAGACTGTGTCAGGGTTTTTTTACGCTCGATCACACATGCCGCGTTGATCGCTTTGACTGCTTCTGCCGCTCAGGCTCAGCCGTTCGCGCTCGCGACGAACGGCGGATTCGAGGATGAACCGATCAGCGACGATTATGACATCTTTGGCCCGTTTGATGCGATCCGTCGCACAGCCGGAGACGGCGAGCTTCCCGCAAATCCGCCTGTCTTTGAAGGAGTTGCTTCGCTCCAAATCAATGGTGGGCTAGGAGGTGGTCCCTTTGTCGGTGTGCTCGGAAACCCCGCAGCAGCGACCCCGGTTATTTTTGGCGGCGGCCCGATCACGATGACTTTCCGCTACAACGTGCCGGCGTCCACACCTTGGGCGTTCCAAACGCCATTGGTGAAGTTCAACCCGCGCCGCCCCAACTCGAGTTTCTACAGCGAGCCCGAAAAACCCATCCTGATTCCCACAATAAACGGGGGAGTGGGTCACACCAACGGTGAATGGGTTCAGACCGAGTTTACGTACGATCGTTGGCTCATTGATGCGATCAACAATTTCCAGAACGACGTCCGTGTCGGGAGAGTTGGTTCAACCTTCGGCGCGGTGCCTTCAAGCGTTTCTCCACTGTTGTCTCGATTCGGAGCGCTCGAGTTTGGCCAGAACGAAACCGGCCAGATCTTTTTCGATGATGTCCGGATCGGCCAGCTCTTGGGCGATGAGACACCGCTTCCACCGCGAATCATCTGGAATGACTACAACTACGCGGGTGAGGTCGCAGTAGATGATTCGATTCCCGAACCAGCTGTTCCGATGTACTTCAATACTGACAGCAGCTTCGCGACCTTTAACACAACGATCGATGGTTCAACAGTTCCTTATGCGTACAGCATTTTCTTTGATGGTTTCCAAATCGCCTATGACAACGATTCGGACGGATTCGGCGGCGAAGATTTCCAGGTCGTGAACATCTACGACAACCCAAGCGGATCTGTCTTTGTCTTCCCCGATTTCTACCCACTGACATGGCAAGATGTTGTTGTTCAAGGCACCCAGATTCCCTTTGTTCAGCTTGCCGACGGCAGCTCTGCCGGTGGCACGAATCGCATCATCACAGGCCCCTCGCTCGACACAGCCAACGCTTTCGAACAAGCTCCAGTGTTCAGTGAGGCTTCCATGCTCGTGCTCTGGAACCCAGAGTCTGTTGACGGTGAAAGCATCCTGGTAGAGGGTGAGTTGGTTGAGAATCGCAATGCACGCCCACGTTCAGAGTTCATCATGCGAAGCGTCGGTGCGTTTGATGGTGGTAATGCCTCGTTCGTTGGTGAGCGTGATTACTCGCAAGATCCTGTCGAAGGACAAACAGCTTCTTCCGTGACGTACACCCTTGACGTCAACTCCGCCGTTGACATGGCTTCGGCGGGCGGGGTTCAACTTTTTAGCATGACCGCGCAACGCCCATCGTGCGGATCTGCAAGTGCTGTTCGTGCTGAAGTTGTTACGACTGCTGGGGTCACATCAAGTTCATTGGTCGGAGTTGCACCCGGCGCCGATCTGTTCTCTTCCCCTGTGTCATTCGCGGTCGGAGATACGATCCGCCTCGTCAATTCGACTCGGAGCGGCACCGATGATCCCACGATCGAAGTGACCCTGGACGCCACATCAGCAGTGGGCGGGCTCTCCGTTCAAGGGGACATTTCCCTCGATGGCACCGTCACCCTCACGGTTCATTGGGACGGAGCTCCCGATCCATTGCCGGCTTCCTCCTCACTCATAGCATCGTTGACCGTAGTGGCAACGTCACTCGAAGACGTCGGCTTGTGCGCAGGCGACTTCGATGGCGATGGCGATGCGGACGCCGAAGACATCGATGCCTTTGAGAGCGCGTTCAATGCGCAACTGTGCGCCGCCGATATCACCGGTCCCACCGGGTTCGATTTCTTCGATTACCTCGCTCTCCAAGCATCAGTTGCAGAAGGGTGCGGAGAATAGATCAGGCATCCATCAACTGAATACGAGATGCACAAGTTCCCGCCGCCGCAAGGCGGCGTTTCTCTTCCTAGAAAACCATGATCGGAACAGACTTCTAGCGATTAGTCCAGTTCCGTTTTCTCGGGATGATGCAAGGACTTGTTCTATTGTCTATAGAAAAAAGGGAATCGAAAGAGCTACCCTGATCCGAGGATTGCGTTCGCTTATCTAGAAAATGTGGTGTACCATGTCCTGGATAAGCTTCATCTTGTGAATGCAAAGGGCCGATTCCTTTACATTCGAAGCACTCAGCCGTGTCCTCTCTCTCGAAGGGGGGATTCAATGAAAACTGGCAAGCCAAGGGGATGGTCTATGGGGTCGCCTGTTCGGTCGAAGCGAAGCGTTTCAAAAAATTCGGGTTTTACGCTTATCGAGCTCTTAGTGGTTGTGGCGGTTATTGCGCTGCTGATTGGGCTCCTTCTGCCGGCGATCGGTTTGGCTAGAAACACGGCGAGGACGTTGGTCTGTCAGACCAAGCTCCGAACCCTCGGGCAGATCGGAGCGGTTTATGCTGCCGATTCTGACGATGAGATCTTCGCCCTGCGCGCTGACACCATCGACGATTCCCTTCGGAATATTGTGAGTGATCTCACGCTCCGTCTGAGGCATGCCACGGATATTCTGCGAGCTCGTACGGAATGGGATACGGCTTTCCCTCCTGGCACCTCCATCGGAGGGAACGACCCTCTTGCCTTGACATATCTCGTCCTTTACGACTACCTGCTCCAGGAGGGCCTGGAGGGCAACGTGGTGTGTCCGTCCGATGACTTTGCTCTCAGGCTGCAAGAGAATCTCTTTGAGGCCACAGGATGGCGAGATGTTTGGGAAAGCATGGGCTCGTCATATGTTCCCGTCCCGGCAACATTCATCGATGACGACTCAACCTTCTTTGCTGCTGGCCCTGTGGCGGGCATACCCGCGTCACTCACAGGGTACAGACGGTTTTACAAACCTCGCCATCTCGTTGATGTCGCTTCTCCCTCGAGCAAGGTCTGGATGCACGAGTCGTTCCAGTTGCATTTCGGCCCGAAATACCTCTACTCCGTAGAGGAAGTGAAGCAGCCGCTCCTCTTTTTCGACGGCTCGGTGGTCATCAAAGAGGTCGCTGATTCGAACCTCGGAGGCAGCACGCTTGCCCCGGGTCCAGAAGGATCGTTTACTCAAACGTACGGCGGCGATTACATCCACCCATCGCCGGATGATTACGTCATTAAGAACGCCGAAGTCTCTGTCGGCCTCGCG
>JBCDAP010000336.1:0-3293 GCA_039185335.1 Planctomycetota bacterium
ATAAATTTGAGCAAGCTACAGTGATTGCATCTAGATGTTTCTATAAGGACTACGTAGATGATTCTGTAGAATCACTAATCGAAACTGCAAATCCATTTTTTCGCAAACCGTTGAATTATAAGTGTGAGCACGAAGCTCGCTTGGTTGTTTTTTTACCCACATCCTCTGGTGACCTCGCAGAAAGCTACCAAATTCCTACAGAAGAAAGCTCCCTTCTCCATCTCGGCGAACTTAAGGATATTGCAAAGATCATCAATCTAAAACGGCACCGGAGATCATCCAACCTACTGATCAGCAGATCTTTCTACCATCAAGACCCGCCCACCGTACCATTTTCTAGCAAACTCCAGCGAGTGGATGTAGGGCCTGTGACCATAGTGTAAAGAACTACAAAAGCTACTACTGACTCAAGTACCGCTAACAACCTACCCATCCCCACACCCAAGCACTGGCAAGCAAGCCAACAGTGGCACACATCACACTATCACTCAGCACTGGGCCATCCACAACCCTTCTTTTATCATCGGCCCCGATTCGAGAAACGCATCACCGAACCTACGCCAGTGCCTGTATCACAACGCACATTCGATGCGTTGTAATCGCTAGCATCGCTAAAAAACACCACGCAGCCAGAGGCTGCGTGGTGGCACCCTACTCGCCTATCCGCACCTCTTCTTCCTCCCTCTCCTCCCCATCAACCCGCTCACACATCTCCCTCAGCTCGAACAGCCGAGCCTCCAACCAATACAACCCTTCGTACAGCTTCAGCAGCTCATCGCGATCCAGCTTGTCCATATGCAGCAACCTCCTTACTCCTAATCCGGGAGCGCGGCAGAGGTACTTTAGCGTGCTCCCGTTATGGGTGCATTTCCGCAACACCGGCCCGAGTACCAGCAGCTCAAGGACATGCTCCGCGCCCTGCGCGAGGATGCCGAGCTCTCCCAGCGGGCCCTGGCCGAGCTGCTCGACAAGCCACCGTCGTACGTCCACAAGTGCGAGACGGGCGAACGGCGCATCGATCCGCTGGAGTTCATCGATTGGTGCATCGCCTGCGGCGTGAAGCCCGCCAAAACCCTCAACACGATCGTCCCTCGAGCGCACCGGTAGGCGATTGGATGCTCCCCATGAAGGGAGCATCCAATCAACACAGTTCCGCCTATCACCACCTCTGCGAGCAGCTCCGCGCCTGGCGTGAAGACGCCGGCATGAGCCAGCGCGAACTCAGCCACCAACTCGGCAAGACCCACACCTACGCGCAGAAGTGCGAGTCCGCCGAGCGGCGCATCGACCCGCTCGAATTCATCGACTGGTGCCTCGCCTGCGGCGTCAACCCCACCAAAGGCATCAGCACACTCATCCCGCCGCAACACCGCTGAGCACGCAACGCGTTGCCACCAACGAGCCGCGACCGTGAGGGAGCGGTCCAAAGAGGCCAACGCGCCCCAATTCGGCTCGTCTTTTCGCTCATGCATCCCCGCAACGATCCACCAAACAGAACCTAGCTCGTTGGGTTGCGCGTGGCGATCAGTGAGTTGGCAGTGTTGCCCGCTGGGTGGAAGCGGGCTTGTTTCGACCGCTCCCTTACGGTCGCGGCTCGTTGTTGGTGATCCGACAGGCAGAGCTTAAACTCGAAACCTCACCCCGAGGTCGCCCATGATGACACCCACCGAGTCGCTGCTCCGTATCGCGTTCGACAGCCAGTACTTCGCGGCGATCTCCACGCTCCGCGCTGCCGCGATCTTCGTGCGTGACAACGATCTCTTCCTCGAGCCGATCGCTACGCGCCCGTGTTGGGAAGCGCTGCTGCACACGGCGTACTTCACGCACTTCTATCTCACTCCCGCCGCTGAGCCTCACCCCGAGCCGCCCGCGTGGGCGAACAAGGATGCGCTCTCCTTCGGCTGGTCCTGGGACCCGCCCTACACGCGCGTCGACACGGGTGATCCGCCGGCGTTCGATCCGCTGCTCGCTTTAATCGATGAAACGCTCGACAAAGCCCGCACCGTGATCAGCAACGAAACCGAGGACACGCTCAACGGCCCCTCCGGCTTCGACTGGCTCCCCATCACGCGAGCCGAGCACCACATCTACAACATCCGCCACGCCCAGCACCACAGCGCCCAGATCGAAGCCATGCTCCGCAAGCACGATCTCGATCCGCAATGGATCGGCCGGCGCAAAGGCGAGTGACACTCACTCATCACACTGCGATGCACCATTCCAAACAACGGAGCGAGCGCACCTCAACCAGCATCGAGCCCGAAGCTCCATCCGGCGCACATCGGCGGTGTTTTTCTTTTTGAACGAACGACGGCCTTCGCGAAGAATTAGAACGCGAAGTGGGCGAACGCCTTGTTCGCCTCGGCCATGCGGTGCGTCTGCTCGCGGGTCTGCATCGCTTTGCCTTCCTTGCGAGCCGCGGCGAAGATCTCGTCCGCAAGACGCTTGGACATCTGACGCCCCTTCTCGGCACGCGTCGCCTGCAGCACCCAGCGGAACGCCAGCGACTGGCGACGCTTGGGCGACACCTGCATCGGGACCTGGTAGTTGGCACCGCCGATACGCTTCGAGCGAACTTCGAGGTGCGGCTTCACGTTCTCGATCGCCATCTCGAAGCACGCCACAGCGCTCTCGGGCGCCCCCTCTTGCTGTTCGGCGGGAAGGTTCTTGAGACGACCATCGATGTCGTCGAGCGCGTCGTACATGACCCGCTGAGCGACGGACTTTTTGCCGTCGTACATCAAGCAGTTGATGAACTTGGCCACGAGGATCGAGTTGTGACGGGGATCGGCGCGGAGCTGATCTTCAGAAGCGGTAATACGGCCTGCCATAGCGGCTGTCCTTTCGGGCTCGTCTGACGGCTGACGCCGTCTCATCGTTCACCCCCGGAGGCGACTCACCTGTCGGGGATTACTTGCCAAATAGATTGTGAATCGCATCGGGTCGTTCTTTCGCAACCCGTTGCGGCGTTGTTCGTTGAGCCGAGTGTTCAGCTGGCCTTGGGCTTCTTGGTGCCGTACTTCGAGCGACCGTTGGACCGCTTGTCGACGCCCAGGGTGTCGAGCGAACCGCGGACGACGTGGTAGCGGACACCGGGAAGGTCGCGGACGCGGCCGCCGCGGACCAGGACGATGGAGTGCTCCTGGAGGTTGTGGCCTTCGCCACCGATGTACGCCGTGACTTCCTTGCCGTTGGAGAGGCGCACACGCGCGATCTTCCGCAGCGCGGAGTTGGGCTTCTTGGGCGTGGTCGTCCGCACCGAGAGGCAGACGCCGCGCCGCTGCGGGCACGAC
>JBCDAP010000337.1:0-3292 GCA_039185335.1 Planctomycetota bacterium
GGCTCATGTTGGCCAAAAACTCACTCTTTGCTCGATTGGCGGCGTCCTTCAGCATGATTTCGTGCTCAAGCGACTCCGAGTATCTGCGAATCTGACGAGAAATCCGAACCACCAGAAGCGTACCGAACCCGCCAGTCAACAGCACCGCAACAATGCCAACAATCCAAGCGGCTTGCCCACCAGACTGAGCCTTCGATCTGATCTCATGAGACACTGCCTCATGCTCTCTGTTCAGAGCGGCACGAAGACGTTCGATCCCTCTGAGATAATTGGTGTCATTCACCGCAGCCAGTTGATCTCGATCTTCAGCAGACAGCCCGAGTTCCCGGACCCTCTGCAACGATGCCTCGTAGCTCGCCAACATCTTCTCGATCTCGATCAGACCTAAAGATTCTTCAGTACTCAAATCGCCTGACGCTTCGTAGTCTCCGATCGCTTGACGAGCTCCTCTCACACTGCGTTCAAAGTCATCGATGTACATGACGTTTTGGCGCAGAATGTAGTTCTTGAAGCTATGAATCACGCCGCCATAGCCGATCGATGACATGATGTTTCGCAGAGCAATCTGCCTGGTCATGACCGTGCCATCGAAGTCACGGAGTTCCTGTTCAATCGCTTGGCTTGACTTGATCGCCGACACCGACAGAACCAGCGCACAAGCAAGCCCAAGAACATTCACAATGAATAGGTGCTTCCATGTGGTCATACTCAAACCTCTAAAGCAGTTTCCCTGAACGACTCATCGACCAAGATGCTGCCTTTCTGCCGATCAAGTTCCTCTTTCACCACAAGCGTGGCCGAACATGAAACGCCACCGCCTAATCAGGTGAACCCAGCACATAGAAACCCTGCTGTAACTATCCGCGACGATTTCAAAGCATATCCGGTGGTGGACGGAATCCACACAAGAGCAGAACAGCCCTTACGCACCCATCAGCACCAATACATGCGCGCAACCAAACGACTTCAGTTAAACGGGCAAAGCGTTCAGCGCAAGCGTGTGTGGAAAAACCCGAATCTTCCATCAACCGCAACACGAGCCAACAGATGGAGTGACCAATGGGCAGGGGTCGCCGCAAGCCCAATCGGCGCCGATTCGGTGAACAGATGCACACCGACCGAAGCCTGTGCATCGATCTTTACGCTCGCACCCGCGTTCGGCGCCGCGAGCGAAAGCAAAGAAGCGTTCTGCTGAACCCAGTCGTCAGCAATCCGGAGCTGCTGGATAGCATCGGCAATGCCCTGCTCAGACTCGCTCATAGCAAGAAGCTGGAGAACACCGTCATGATTCACCGCTAGCTCGACCTTTGGGGCTATCGGACAGTCAATCTCAAGCGTTTCAAAACGATCAATGTACGAAGCCAATCGCTCTCGCCCCGGATTGCAATCAGACGCCTTGCCAACATTTGAATGGGCTTCTGCTTTGCCTTCGATTTCCTGCGAACTCGAAGCGACCACCGGGTCCGCCATTCCGTACGCTTCGAATGAATCAGACAGACGATCATCTTCTTCTTGGATCTTCTCCGCCGCATCCGCACCGGCCCGATGGATGACCGATTCGAGCTCATCACCGCACTCTGGATCAAGCAGCTGTGCCACCAGATCTTCGAGTGACTCACCCCACGGCCCTGTAAACACAGGCGTCAAGCGCACCGGCTCAATGTGCTCGGGCGTGATCGCTGTCTCGACCGCCTGCTCCAAAAAGCCCGCAGCTGCTTCAGCAATCCGATCCGCTGCCGAGCGAGCTCGCGATGACTCGCTGCCCATCACAACAACGCAAAGCTCGGGAACAACCGCATCAACTTCTCGAAGACGTTTCACCAGACGCTTGAGCGTTCGGTACGCATTGACAACCGCCATCTCGTTGCCTGCGGTTAAAAGCGTGATCCTATCCGGATTGGCATAAGCCGCGGCTTCGAATTCCGCTGTCGCATCGATCCGTACCAACAGCTGATCCGTCGCGGACCGCACGATCCCCGCGGCCTCGTTAACCGTCGACACTTCCGCGAAATCGCCATGCGCGATCAGATCGACCGTCGCGAATCCATCTCGAAGACGCAACAATCCGACCGACTGCCGCTCTCCTTCAGATAAGAACCTGGCGTACTGCGAAGCCCAAGGCCCTGACTGAACCGGCAAGTGCCCCATAATCAGAAGATTCAACAACGGACGCGTGCCGCCCGTTCCCCGTTTCATCTCAAAGGATTCTCGCTGCTCTGTCACTCCTGCACGATCATTCGTGACCACAGAATCGTCCGCCACTCGAAAAGGCATGGGATCGCCATCCAAAAACAACGCCGTCAGAGCATCGTACTCTTTCGCATCCAAGGTCGGCCGAAGCTCGTGCTCGGGAACAAGATCGTGTTGGCCTTCGCTCATGTCAGTCATCCTCTGACTCGGTTTGCATCCTCTGCACCGGACTCCATCCGGCCGCTGGCGACCAGTCTACGTGTGTTCAACAAAGTGAACGCTATTCAAATCCCCGAACTCGTTCGGCTCGGTCAATGGGTTCCCAGGATCCGCGATCCAGTGGCCATTCACCACATAACGGTAACGGATCCGCCCAGGTTCGAGCATCACCCTCCCAATATGCATCCCAAATTCAAAGGAATACTCCAAACGGTGGACTCCACAAGCCCAGCCGTTAAAGGACCCTGCGACCTCGACACATGCCTCAGGATCGCCTTGATAAGCAAAGACGACACCCTCAGGAGTCGAATGCGCACCCAGCAAAGGCTGGACCCTCTCAGGCTCCTGGACGACCTCCTTGGCCCGCTCACTAGGCGGAAGACGTTCCACGACCGCACCTGCCTGCCGTTCAATCTCAGCCATCGCTCGAGCAACCCTGGGCTCAGCAGCTCGACGCTGCATTCGGGCCTCACTCTCGCGTGACAAGTCTGCCAGACGCCCCGCCATCTCTGCTGCTCGGAGAGAGATCGGACGCACTTCGACAGACGAAACCGCCTCAACAACCACCCCGCTATCGGCACCAGCGAAATCAAGCTCGTCTCCAGCCGGATGCGCCGGACGCCCCGACGGCTCCAGAAGAGCAACGCCCTCGCCCGCCGCGACATCATCTTCATCAAGAGGTGCTTGCTGACCGAGGATCTCTACTGCCCGATGCCCATCCTGAACGCTGGGGGGATGCAACTCAAGCCAGCTCGCGAGCGTGTCGTAGTCCTGAGCGGCAGGAGAGTTGGGACGCGAGGCACTAACTGACAAGCCCAGCGAAGTCGCTTCCTTCACGGCGCTGTCGTAGCGGATCTCAACCGGCGCCAAGAGATCAGAGAAA
>JBCDAP010000338.1:0-3270 GCA_039185335.1 Planctomycetota bacterium
CCGCGCAATCCGCATCCTGATTCCATTCTCTGGCGGTCGCGTTATGAGGCTTCGAATAAGCGGGGCGATATCTTGCGGGAGCAGGGGAAGTATTGGGGAGAGGCCGGACGCGGGATTCATTACCATCAATTCTTGCAGGCCGGAGAGAACACCTTGAACTTTCGTCTCTCGAAATTGGTGCTGTAAAGTAAATGCAAACAAGTACTTACAAGAATAATCGCTTGTCGGACCTGACGATCATTTCTTGGGCAGCGCAGCTTCGGCGGATCGTGCTGCTCTTTCTTTGCATGCCCCCTTTGATAGGTGGGTGCACGGGTGGTGCTGATCGCCCTTCACGGGACTGGGAACGCGAAGGGCGCGATGTCTTCACCTTGAATAGCGAAAGCGATTCAGCGTCCGCCGCGAGCTCTTGGACGATCTTGCTGGCATCACTGCCTGAGGGCGCCAGCCTGGCTGATGGGCAGAACCAGGCATCGAAGCTCGTCAGTCTGCTTCGCCGTGAAGACATCGAGGCGGTCCAGGGATCTTCTGGCGTCGCGGTCGTGATGGGCAGATACCGCGGAGCGAACGATCAGCGGGCTCAGAAGGATCTGGACTGGGTTCGCTCGCTCCAGGTGCAAGCACGCCGCCCGTTTGCTCGGGCGTATCTCCAGCCCCCAACAGCGGTTGATCTCGGCAAGCGTGCTGATCTGAATGTCGTGAACGCCCAATCTCTCGGCAGAGACCGGGCGAAGTATTCGCTTCAGGTGGCGGTGTATGAATCGGATGATCGCGAGGAGGCCAAGGAGGCCGCTGAAGAGGCGACGGTCCGCTTTCGCGAGGATGGCGAGGAGGCTTACTTCTACCACGGCCCAAACCGGAGCATGGTGCTGATCGGCTTGTTCGGTGATCATGACCTCGATCCGAGGACGAACACCCCGATCACTCCCGAATTGCTCGAGTTGAAGGAGCGGTACCCGCATAACCTCGTCAACGGGAGGACCATCACCCGAACAATTGGCGGACGAGAGCGGGCCCAGCCGAGCATGTTGGTGTTGATTCCCGAAGCCCCTTGAGGTTTGGTGGCCCACTGAGTGGGATTAGAGTCCGTATATATGGAATTAAGGGAGGAACTTCAGTGATGTGCCGTATTTTCGCTTGCGGTCGAAATCGCAGGGGGTAGATTCAGAGGTCAGAGCCGCCGGAAAGCACAGTCCGGTTTGGCTGGAGTCGAGTCCAGAGAGTCGAGTCAGAGAGTCATTTTGATATGACATCGCGATATGTATTGATGAATTCCTCGCGGCTGATGAATAGGCCCGGTGTCGCTTTGCCTTTCGGCAGACCGACGATCGGGACAAACAAGGCGAGGAAGCTGGCATGTTGCGTCGGATCACGATGGGGCGTTGAGTGAGTTGTGGAGAACCCCCTTCCGTTCGCCTGTTGCACAGGGACGGAGTCTGACGCACAAAGTCGCCCGGGGACGAGAGATCTCGGGCGACTTTTTTTATTCGCTTTCTTCTGCGAGCCAGACCGACTCGAGGGTGCGTTCGAGCGGTGTGAGTTGACCGCTTTCTTCATCGGTGCCGAGTGTCTCGATGGATCGGAACGCCTCACGGATGCGTTCAGCGTTTCCGGTCTGATGGGCGAGATACGCCTTCACAAGTGCGGCGTCGCGCCAGCCGTAGATGGGGTTGGCGGTGGCTCGGTCGAGATTGTTGCGGATCGAGTTGAGGCGTTGTTGATTGGGGAGCAGATGGGCCGCGGTCTTTGCGGGGATGAGTTCTGGGTAAGCAGCGAAGAGCGCGCGGATGTTTCGTGCAGCGACTCGGTTGAGGCCTGCGGCGAGTTGGGCGTGGACTCGACCGAGAGACGCGAGCGGATCGCCCTGTCGTAGTGCTAAGGCAGCAGTGAAGTGTTCCTCTGCGGTGAAGTACAGGCCCCTGCTGAGCATGTTCTCACCTTTGTCCATATGCGAGGCGTAGCGTTCGTCGTCTGACTTGATCGGGACGAGGGTGTTGATGCGTGTCTGTGTGTTACGGAGTAATGCTTCGGCTTCTTCAAGCGCAGCGCCGTCTTCCGCATTCGCATCGGCTTGAGGAGCGTTTTCCGCTGGAGCTTCACGCGGCTGAAGATCGATGGGTTCTGGGGTGATTTGGTTTGGCTGATCCGGGTCGATTGTGAAGCGATCGCGGAGAAGATCCATGTAGAGCGAAGCCGCATCGGGCTCGGGTTCTTCTTCAACGACATTAACGCGATTGGTCAGGATTGTTGGCTCGAGCTGTTGTGCGGAGAGACGGATCGATTGGAGCGCGATGTCGTAAGCATTGAGGGGTTGGTTGCCTTGGAAGCCGGCGTCGAGTTGGTTGGGCTGGATAAAGTTGGCGGGGAGAGGCGCAGGACCTTCCTGAGCGGCGTTGCTTTGGGGCAGCCCTTGTGTGAGGGTTTCAAGATTCGTAAACGTTGGCCGCTCGTACTCGGGTATGCCTGTGAGGATCGGCGATTCGAGGCTCAAGCCGCGGAGGCCAAGGAGCTGTGACCCGGTGATGGCTCGCCTTGTCGTTGAGGCGGTGTCGCCGGATTGTTCTGTGGCACTCGCGATAAGGAGGACATCTGGTCTGGTGGCGTTGCGTGTTGTGTACTCGCTCGTAGAACGGAGGGTGCCACGGAGTTGTCCATAGATATCGCTTGCGAAGCGTTCGGACTGTGAGCCAAGGTTCAGTACTTGCGATGAGCTGGCGCCAGAGAATGAGCGTGTGACGATGGGCGAGCCGCCGATGCCGTTGGTCTGGAACGCGGCCGTGTAGCCGATGGAAGATTGCAGGGCATCGAGCGATGAGATTCCTCGCGAGGCAAGACCCGAGTACGCGGAGTCGCGTGCGAACTCGAAGAGATCGTCAGACCCGAGCGAATCGCGGAAATCATTGGCTGCGGAGTATCCCAGCGAGCCACGGAAAGATTGGAAGCCTCGGACGTTGCCGGTAACGATGGCATTGCGGAACGATGTATCGATGGAGTTGTCCACGCGTCCGCGGTTGACGCGCTGCCCTTGTTCGAGTGAGTTGTCGAGTGCGGTGCCGTCACCGAGTGCGTTTTGAGCTGTGGTGGTCGTTCCTGAGAGCGCGATGAGTGCTGCGGCAACGATGGTGAATTGGTAGCGCATGGCGAATCTCCGTGTCATGGACACTTCATCCTAAGTTCGATTTCCGACATGATCCAAAGAAAAGAGCCGATGCCGTTCTGAGAAGGGCATCGGCTCTTGAAGGAAGAATCAACCAGGGAAAGTTCAGATAC
>JBCDAP010000339.1:0-3252 GCA_039185335.1 Planctomycetota bacterium
CTTGACTAGCCGGGCACGTGCAATTCTTCGGAACTGTACGATTCTCGGCTCCCTTCCCTTGTCCCTGTTACTACTAGTTGCACCCAGCTTCACTGCCTCACACTACATTGATCCTGACGCGTTGCGTCAAGTTCACCTACTTGACATGGTAAGACAGAACGACCGGTCTGTGATGTACGCGTCATTACCCGCGATATCGGTGATAGCCGAGTCACGGTTGGTTGCCTTGTTGTCATCGAAAGAGGCGTTCCCCGCGCGGTATGTATCGTCGCCCCCGATGTCATAAACAAATGCAAGCCTATCGGTGATGTAGCGGTTGGGTCCGGGGCCACCATAAACCGACCACCGACCATCGGGTTCAGTTCGCACGCGGTAGACGTCTCCGGCAACGACGTCGCGGAAGCCATCGGGCAGGTCGGCGTCACCAACGGGCTCTCCCGGGACGACCATCGCAAGACACAGCCTTTCCCACTCCGAAGCGTCGCTGGTGAGGCGTTCAAGCGTTGCTGCAAGGATTGTGTGGGCGTGTTCGCCCGCGAATTGGATGACTTTCAGGTGATCCAGGGCGAACTCCGTCTGGATGGACCAGTCGACACGCATCTGTGAGACGAGTGCTCTTGCATCGTCTGGAAGATCCGCATATCGCGTCATTGTGTCTGATGCCGACTCCAGTGCAGCCGGCTCGACCCCGGGCGGAAGGTCGAGCGTTTCGCGAACAAGGCGCGAGATGATGCGGAGGTCGTCTGGTGTTCGCGTCGCCGTGAGCGCCCAGAGGCTGTCGACTTGTGTTGCGATACGACTTTCGATGGCATCGAGACTCAGCGGTCGCTGCAATGCATGCACAACGGCCGGGAGTGAAAGCGGATCGAGACCGTTTGCTTGGACCTTATTGAACGATGCCAAAAGCTTCTCAAGCCCAGCAGGGTGGCGAAGTATCCCGTGATCATCCGCTACAGCTCGGATACTGGCATCAAAAACACCAATGAGCGGCTGCTCAAGAGCGCGTGATCCCAGGCCTCGGCCGACCGTGCCAGACCATGTGTCGCGATCGCTGAGTTCTGCGACGATCTCGTAGGCCTCACCGCCCTCACCTCCGCTTGCAACACCGCCGCGAGGGCTTGCATCGGGAGAACGGCGAAAGGTTAGCTTGACCGTCTTACCAGGCGACTCGGCTGCAATAGACTCGCGAAAGGTGCTGGCCGAAACAGGTTCTCCGTTGAGGGCAACCAGATTGTCACCGCGTTGAACACCGCTCGTTGAGGTGAAACCGCGTCCTCCGAGCGGGCCCGGCTTAATCCAACTGACGACCGGTCCACCAGGAGTCTGACGCAGCGAGAGGCCGATGTATGGCTCATCTGTCCAGAGGTGATACTACGCACTCGCCGCTACGCAGATGACGGTAGATGTAAAAAGAGCAGCGAAAAAGTGCATTAGTCGTCACCGAGGGGCTCGAGCGACCAAGGGAGCATTTTTCTGGCGTGCCAGGTCATCGTTGAAGGTTCGTACTCAGAGAATGATGCGGCGTGCCCGTCGAAGAAGACGATGTTGCTCAAATCTCCGTGCGGTGTGAGTTCGCCTTCGAAGAAGAGCGTTGGCTGGGTAGCGTCGTCCTGATCGCAATCGGGCAAGCGATCGGTAACCGTGCCGTAAGGGTGAACAAAGAGGCCCGGATCATTGCAGTCGCCGGCTTTCACGAACGAGCTGGGGAACAAGACGAAACGGTTGTTGACCGAAGAAAATTGCCTCTGATACTTGAACCAACTGAAGCGAGCCGCGATGAAATACGCGATCGGCGCCTCTTCTCGGGGCCGAGCAGGATCGAGAAATATGTTCGAGTTCTCGATGTGAGTACCGAGTAGTTCGGTCCACCCGAGCCCCGCCTCGTCACCGCCTTGCCCGTCTCCCTGGCCTCCCCAGACCTGCCATCCCGACCAGTGCGGATGTGACCCGTCATGGTCACTGGCATAGAGTGCCGACGCCTGGCCAATCGATCGAACATTTGCAAGGCAAACCAGTCGCTGTGCGTTCGCCCGTGCTTTGGCAATCACAGGAAGGAGGAGGGCGATCAGCAGTGCGATAACTGCCAGGGCAACGAGTAGTTCGATCAGAGAGAACCCTTTGTTACAGTCGGTCGCATTTCGTCGGACGAGCAATGCCTTCATTGTTAATAGGATAGGGCAGTTTCAGCAGGATGAGTGGGCGGAGCATATCCATGATTGTGGCTGAAAATCGGGAAACTCTTCCCCGCATGCGGGGTGGGACGGAGATAAGTGCTGTGGCCTGCGCCGAATCCTCTCCCCCTCCATCCCGCTACTGATAATGGAAACGGCATGATGTTTGTTGATTGCGATCTAGCGAAGACGTAACTCGACGGCGGCGCGAGAGATTGTTCGATGTATCGAGGTTTCGCTTCCGCTCATTCAGGACGAGCGCACTTTCTGTAGTGTCAACGCGATCAGTGATGTGGTACATCTCGAATCCCTAAACCTTGTTCTCGATCTCACTGAATGAAAATGCAATAAATTCTTCAGTTGCGACCTTTGTCCGTGGCGAGGGGAGCATTCTCCAAAAGAGGAATTACAAGAGAATCCACAAAGCTCCATTTTGTGCGCGTCATGCACACAAACTCGGTGTACCTTTCACGTGCGAGTGTTCTCGACAACCTTTCAATGACACCTCTTTTTCTTCCTACTAGGAGTTCATTTCATGGGAATCCTCATCTCTTACCTTGGTAGTCGTTGTTCTTTGAAGAGTTTTCTGGTTGGACTGGGCATTCTCCCGAGCCTGCTCATCAGCGATCTCGAGTCTCAATCACCTGAGGTAGTGATCTCAACGTTTGGACCGAACTCGCAGATTGGCGGCTTGACGTTAACCTCCCTCGGTGCTCTCGGAGCGAGCGAAACAGGCAGTCGCTGGGTCTTGCGAGCAGAAACTTCGGATGCTGAGTTGCTCTTGGTTGGAGAAGGACTTTCCGGTCGGATTGTTGCACAGTCGGGTGTGACCACGCTCGGGAGTGGGCGTTTGGTGGAATCGATCCCCGACACTGGTGTCTCGATCACCGACGGTGGTTTTTTTGCGACGATGGTCAATCTCTCGGGCGCTGTCTTTACGGACGACACCCTCGTGACAGGACAGACGAGCGGCCCAGTGAACTTTGAAGTGGAGGTTCAAGAGCCGGAGAACATTGGATTGATTGACTCGGTCTTCAAGGGAGGATCCGGTAGTGCGCCGAAGGTCACGCTACATGGAGAC
>JBCDAP010000340.1:0-3238 GCA_039185335.1 Planctomycetota bacterium
CACCCAGGCATCCCAGAACGTGTCCCAGAAAAAAGTCGGCGAATGCTTCGCGGCGTCAAGCCGGAAGCCATCAACATCGAACTCCTCGAGAACCCACTGCGACCACCGCAGCAGCAGCCCCGTCGCGTTCTCCATAACCGGATCGCCCTCCATCGGGCTCTCAGCGTTGTACGGATAAATCGTGAACGTCCCCCCACCGTTGCGCCCTGTAGAAGGGTTGTTCACGATCATCGGCTGCAAATCGCGATCCGGATACAACCTCGCGTTGCTCGGATTGGGACAGTTGAACACGTTGCCTTCCGGGATCCGACGCGAATCGGCGAGCGGATTGCCTTGCCCATCGAATGGGAAACCTCCGTTCACACCCCGATTGCCTTCCCCATCGGTGAGGTAATCGAACTGAGGCAGCACATCATCCACAGGATGACGAACCATCTGGTAGTTGCTCGCCGCTTGGATATCGAGCAACCCCACCAGTTCCGAGTTGATTGTTTCATTGAATCCAGGTGCGTCTGGTCCAAAGCCAGAGTTGTTGTTGAAGTCGAACCAGTTGTTGGTCGTAGCGCCCGCGGGCTTGAATTCGAAGCCGCCCGCATCCACAAGCTCGTCGGGCGGCAAGAAGAACCCGGGCCAAGCCCCTTCATCGATCGCGAATCTCGAATCACGAGCAGAACGGGCACCGTTGTGGTTGAGCACCACATCGAGATAGAAGTTCACGCCAGCATCTTGGAATGAGTTGATCGTGGCACGAAAGCCGGCCTCAGTGCCGTAAGCCGTCGGATTGCCAGGCGTGCCCAGGTTGAATCGATCGAACGGGTCATACCCAACGCTGAAATCGGAAGCGAGGCCTGTTGGAGGATGCCAGAGCTCCGAGTACCCCGCCGCGAAGATGTCGGCCATGCGGTACTGCGACCACTCGTACGGCATGTCATACACCTGGATCATCACGCCCAAGCCTTCTGGACCAGCTTGCGCCATCGAAGCGGGCATCACGCCCAGTCCGGCGGTGAGAACGACTGTGGCCGAGACTGTCGGGATCTTCATCGAAAACAACTCCATCGGTCGCGTGTGCTTGCTCAAACGGAACGCCCCGAGACCCTCGCAAGCGTTCCTGTCGGAGAATCATTCAACACGATCAAGCATTAGTAAAGCGATTTACCAAAGAAACCCTGAGTCTATGCACCACGACCCGTTCACACTCCTATCAGAGTTCTTCCGATCTCCCAGAAAATGCGATCGGAGGTACGGGAAAACGCCATAGCGGCGTAAGCAAACAAAAAACAGCCCGGCAATGCCGGGCTGGGATTCTTCGCCTTGAAGCAGTGTCTCAGAACTGGATCTTGTCCGAACCCATCGCTCCGTGATCGTCCATACCGCCGCGGACGGGCGACTCGCGATCCTGCTCGCGTTCGAAGCGTTGCTCCTCGACCGCACCCCACTGGGCACGCTTGAGCGAGAGACCAATCTTCCGGTCCGAGACATCGACACGGAGAATCTTGACGTCGACCTCCTCGCCCGCGGTAACAACATCTTGCGGGTTCTCGACCTTGTGATCGGAGAGTTCAGAGATGTGCAGCAAGCCTTCGAGGTCTTCTTCCAATTCGACAAAGACACCGAAGTTGGTGATCTTCGTAACCGTGCCGCGGACAACCATGCCGGGCTGGTACGCGTTCGGAATCGCCTCGTCCCACGGATCCTGCTCGAGCTGCTTGGCACCGAGCGCAATCCGCTGCTTGTCCTGGTCAACCTCAAGAATCACACAGCGAACGCTCTCGCTCTTCTGATAGATCTCGTTCGGATGCGCGACCTTCTTCGTCCAAGAGATGTCGGACACGTGGAGCAGGCCATCGATACCCGGTTCGATCTCGATGAACGCGCCGTAGTTCGCGAGGTTGCGAACCTCGCCCTCGATGACCGTGCCGGGAGGATACTTCTCGGCCACGAGCTCCCAGGGATTCACCTCGACCTGCTTCATGCCGAGCGAGATCTCCTGCTTGTCCTTGTCGATTTCGAGTACAACGACCTCGACCTCTTGCCCGGGCTCGACGATCTCGGACGGGTGGTTGATGCGCCGGGTCCATGACATCTCGGAGATGTGAACCAAGCCCTCGATGCCGTCTTCGATGCGGATGAACGCACCGTAGGACATGAGGTTGACCACCTCGCCTCGGATGCGAGAGTTGACCGGATACTTCGCTTCGATGTCTTCCCAGGGCGAAGTGTCCTTCTGCTTCATGCCGAGGGCGATCTTCTCTTTCTGATAATCGATATTGAGGATCTTGACCTCGACCTTCTGGTCGATCTCGAGCAGCTCGGACGGGTGATTCACCCGCCCCCAGCTCATGTCGGTGATGTGCAGAAGGCCATCGATACCACCAAGATCGATAAAGGCACCGAAGTCCGCGATGTTCTTCACGGTGCCGGTCACGACATCGCCCTGATGGATCGCCTCGAGCAGACGCTTCTTGGCGGTCTCGCGTTCGGTCTCGAGAAGCTTGCGGCGTGAGATCACGATGTTGCGACGCTCTTCGTCGATCTTCAGGATCTCCGAGCGGATGTCACGACCGATGTACTCGCCGATGTCTGAAGGGCGACGGATGTCGACCTGAGACGCGGGCAGAAAGACCGGCACGCCGATGTCAACCAGCAAACCACCCTTGATCTTCCGCATAACACGCCCGGTGACCACGTCACCCTCGTGGACGGTGTCCATGAGCTTGTTCCAGTTGATCAAACGGTCGGCCTTACGCTTCGACAGCTCGATCAGCCCGCCTTCGCCTTCCAATTCCTCGAGGAGAACCTGGATCTCGTCGCCGATCTTGACCGAAGCTATGTCGTCGAACTCGTCCTTGTCGATCAAGCCTTCAGACTTCAGACCGACGTCGACAACGACATCATCACCCGCGAAGCCGATCACGCGACCGGTGAGAATTTTGTCCGCCGCCGGGACCGCAACCTGCGTCTCCAGCAAGCCGTCCATGTGATCGTCGCTCAATTCTCCGAGTGCATCGCGCAGCAATGCATCGGTATCGAGATCGGAAACGCCGAGCGAAGCGATAAGGGTTTCATCAACCATGTGTAGGTGCGCCCGATGTCGGCATTCGGCTTGCCGCTTCGTGCTGATCCGTCTTCGCAACAGCGAGAGATCGACCGCACACCGCCGAGGGCTCGGCGGGGTTGTCTGTCATCGAATTCCTGGCCATCGGACACACGCCCGAATCCACCACCCCGCGGAGCC
>JBCDAP010000341.1:0-3238 GCA_039185335.1 Planctomycetota bacterium
CCCCACCATTCAAACGCCACTCAGGCGGGAGCGTGCCATCTCGCGAAGCGCTCCACGCGTTGTGGGTGTTGGGATACATCCAGCTCGCCGGATCAAGATTCCCGCCGTAGTCAGGTGTTCTTGGCACATCCGTCTTATTCACCATGTCCTGAGACATCCTCGTCCTGATCACCGCGTAAGACTCAGTATCGCTGAACGGTGAGCCCGGACCAACAAGCCGATATCGATCGTCAAGCGCCTTTGCACCAGCAGCGCTGCCAGGGAACTCATCTAGTCTCCCAAAGAATCCTCCGATGGTATCCGTACCATCGCGCAGCATATCGAATGGATTGAACTGAACCGTATTCAAACTCATCACCTTTTGGACCGGATAGTTCAACGGCGGATTCGCGATCTGATCCCTTGCCAGCTGCATTGCAGCTCGCTGCGCACTTGTCAGAGCTTCTGCCGGAAGGAATCGCAAGACCTCAAACTCCTCCATGCTCTTAATCACCTTATCCGGCCCAAAGAGTGATTGAATCTGTAGTCTCGCCGGCCCGGTCAACCCTCGCCCAGCCGCCGCGATACCTTCATCGATCCGCCGCGTCGCCAGCGCGATGTCGTCCACCGTCGCCGTCCCCGGCAAGCTCTTGTAATACCTACCAATCGCTTCCAGAATCCCTTCCAGCGCATCGTCCGCAACCTTCGTTCCCTCAGCAGCCGTGCGTGCCGCGATCTTCGCGTACAGATCATCGATCTTGGTCACCGCCGTGTCCCCGCCGTGCTTCAGCAGGTACACCGTGTAGCCCTCGAACGCTTCCGGCCCAAGCGCACGACGCGTCAGACTGTTCAGGTTCGGCACAGACTTGCCGGCCGTCGACAACCACTCATCCGTCGTCGCCGCGAAACGCCCCAAGGGCGAAGACTGCAGCTTCGTGAAGATCGTCGAAACCCAACCCGCAACCGTCTGCGCCGAGTCCGTCGTCAGCTCGATCGCTCGGTCCACCACGGACTTCGCAACGAGGTCATACAACCCCTGGATGTACTCCAGCATGTTGGCCGACTGGTCCTTCATCGCTTTCAAAAGCTTGGGATCCACGATGTCCAACGCCTTGCCCACAAGCTTCAGCGTCAACGCGATCGCGTTCCCTGTGATACCGACACCAACACCCGCCGCAGGAATCAACCAACCAGCGTCCGCGGCGATCCCCACCAGCGCGCCGCCCACCACGAACCAGTTCGGATCTTCACCCAGAACCTCCGGCTTCCACACCATCTCGATGAACAGGTCGTAGCTGTCCACCGCGATGCTCAGCGGAGACAAAGACAACGCCAGCTTCACGACCTCCCACGTGACCTCCATGCCGCCAGCAAGCGCCGCGAGCACGTCATCCTCGTCCGCTGTTCCGAGATCGGCTCCGAAGTCGATGAGCTCGAACACCGGAGCATCAAGGATGTACCCGTTGTACCCGTTGTTGGCAAGCTCGAGCGAATTCGCGAACACCGGGTAGAGATCGGTCGGTCCGCGCAAGTCCGGATTGTGCTCCGCGTCGTAAAACAGATCCGAGTGAATCGGGACCTGCCGCGTCACCACATCTCCGTTCTGGTCATACTCCTCAACCTCGACGATCGTGTCCGCCACACCGTTCGGACGGAGGATCATGGTCAACGTCATCTCATGGTGAATGTGGTCTGTAACTACCGCTTCATGATGCACGTTGATCCCGAGCGTATCGACGTCCGAGAGCGTGCCATCGTCCATGCTGATCGCCAGATCGGTGATCATCGTCGAACCCGATTGCCAGAAGGTCCTGATTTCCCCGGGAAGCAGATGCTTTGCGGACGAGGTGCCCGTCCTCGTCAGCAGCTGATCCTGGAGCAGATCGAGCTGCACAGAATCGACTCCACCGCCCTCATCGATCCGCTTCACCAGATCACCAACCATGATGTTCACGCCGAAGCCGGAGATACCGCCTTCGCCACCGGGATGAACAATGTGTCCTTGCTGGCTCAACTCGTTCAGGTGATCGATCACCGCGTCGCGATCGGCCGCGAACGTAAACCAGGCCGCGCCGGTATCGTCCGTCTCCACAAACGTGAATTGGTCGTGGTTCTCTTGGATGGATTCTTCCGTACCCCTCTCGTTGAACGCGAGTGTTTCCGTGTCAGCAAGGCCGTTGACCTCGCCACTGGCGGCCCGGATAGCGCGGATCGCGGACCCGCTCGGCATGAGCACACCAACCGGCCTGCCCTTCTTCGGATTCCCAAGGTAGTTAATCAGGCGGACCTGAATCACTTGATTGCGTGTCGGGAAATTCTCTCTCACATGGTCATAGATGTGCTGAGGAACACCGAGACGCGCGCCCGCTGTCCCCGAGCCGTACGGATCGAAACCGAGCGGATCGGTCGAAGCGGGCGCACTCGGATCGCGCAGCCGCAGATCATCTTGCCCGGGCGCAGGCTCCGGCATGAAGGTCGCGACCTGGCCATAACTCACCAAGTAGAGTCCACCGATAAAGACTTCGATCGAAGCGATCGTCACCGTCGGATCATTCGGATCAAAGATCTTCACTCGCGCGTGGCCGTTCTCGCTCAGGCCAGCAACACGGATCTTCCGATCGGCTGCGCCAAGAGCGACAACATCGACAAAGCTCTCCGTCGCATCAACCAGCTTCGCGTTGCTGCCCGGCGAGAGCATCTCGATCTCGGCGTTCAAACCCGTCGTATCGATCTCGCATCCGGTGATGTAAATGTCTTCGATGTCACCCGGCAGCAACGACACAACCGTATCGCCCTCGAAGTGAGTCCTGTGATCAGGCCGGAGCGAGATCTCACCTTGCGTCGCCATCGGCTGCGTCGCGGTTCCGTTGCACGCGCTGGCGAACGTCAGCGCATCATTCACGACCTGGTTGGTGAACTCGAACTGCCCCGAGGCGAGCCCGCAGCCGCTGTCCGTGATCGGCAACGCCTGCCCGCCCTGCGAGATCTGCACCTGACCGGTGAGATTCTCGCTCGAACACGGAGGCAGCGAACACCTCGTATTTGATATACCTGTTGAGGTCAAGCACTGTTTGCATTCGCTGGGGTTCGGATCAACCGGAATCGATACGCAATCCAATCCTCCGCCACCGTCCGAGAGCCACTGCCCCTCAAAGACACACTCCACCGGCGGGCATGAGCCGCTGCCAGACTGGACCGCATACCTCCCCAAGCAAGTCCGAATGCAATCATTGACCTCTCGCGCCTGCCCAACGCCCGG
>JBCDAP010000342.1:0-3231 GCA_039185335.1 Planctomycetota bacterium
CTCACCGCCCCTCGGATACGAACCCAATCCGTACGCCCTCCTCGATGCCTCCGACTTTGTCTTCATCGATCCTGTCACCACCGGCTTCTCCCGAGGCGTCGGAGAAAACGCACCCGCCAACGAAAAAGACTTCCATTCCGTCAAGAGCGACATCGAATCTGTCGCCAGCTTCATCCGCCGGTACGTCTCCGAGCACGGCTGCTGGCACCGCCCGATCTACCTCATGGGTGAGAGTTACGGCACGTTCCGCGCCGCGGGCGTCGCGAGAGAACTCTTTGACTCCGCAGGCATCGAAGTCGCCGGGATCGTTCTCGTCTCGGCGGTCATTGACTTCGGCACGATCCGACGCGGCAACGGCTTCATGAGCGACATCACCTTCTTCCCCGCCCTCGCTGCCACCGCGCACTACCACAACCGGCTCACACCCGATCTCCAGAACACCGAAGTCGAAACCGTCTACAGGAACGCAGAGAACTTTGCGCTCGACGAGTACGCGTCCGCGCTCTTGAGAGCAGGACGCCTGAGCGACGCCGAGCGACACGACATCGCAACAAAGATCGCCCGCTACACCGGTCTGGACACAGAAGAGGTCCTCCGCTCTGATCTCCGCCTTGCCCCGTGGCGCTTCCGCAAGTCGCTCCTTCGCGACGAAGGCCAAGTCATCGGGCGATTCGACTCTCGTTTCGCGATGGATGATGGCGACGACGCCGGAACAAACGCGAGCTTCGACCCTTCCTACGCCACCGTGAAGTCCGCCTACTCAGTCGCGTTCAACGTTTATCTCCGCCAGAGTTTGGGCTATAACCCCGACCTGAACTACGAGGTCCTCACTAACGTCTGGCCTTGGGGGTTCGGAGATCTAGAGAGAGGCCAGGACGCCGACCTCTCCCCTCAACTCCAATCCATGCTCCGCCAGCGCCCCGGATTCCGCGTCTTCATTGCATCAGGTTTTTACGACCTTGCGACCCCGCCCATGGCAGTCGAGCAATCTATTGCGCAGATGTACCTGCCGGAGGAAGCGCTCGAACGAATCACCACTCGCATTTACGAAGCAGGACACATGATGTACCTCGACCGTAAAGAGCATGAAACACTCACGCACGATCTGCGATCTTGGTACCAACCCGACGAACCAGAGAAGTCCGAATAAAGATCATGCTGCTCACTCCAGCTCGATCACCCCGATGACGGGCCGGCAGTTCAAGCGAATACGCGGCGCGCCAAGCCGCTCAACCCCGACACCACGCGACACGTAGATCGTGTTGCCGTTGTGCTTGTTTAACCCGCCGCTCGCGATCTCGCGAGGAGCTTCCGTCGCGGTGA
This sequence comes from Planctomycetota bacterium, assembly GCA_039185335.1. Classification (GTDB taxonomy): domain Bacteria; phylum Planctomycetota; class Phycisphaerae; order Phycisphaerales; family UBA1924; genus JBCDAP01. The sequence continues at coordinate 1,324 of JBCDAP010000342.1, forward strand.
TGATCGGCCCAAAGAAGGGAACTCGGATCTGCCCGCCATGCGTATGCCCCGCTATTGTCAGATCAAATCGGCTATTGCCTGGGAGACGAATGACCGAATCGGGCGAATGCGACAACAACACCAACCCCGCCTCATGACTTTCCGCCGCCGATGCATACTCCTCGATCAGCGGCTCCGCCCATTGAGGCTTCGCCGAGATCGCGAAGTCTGTCCCCGCAAGCAACAAACGTCCGTTCGCAATCTCGATCAATGCCGTATCTCGACTACTCAGAAAGACAACGCCGCTCTCGCGAAGCACCGACCGCTCGTCGTAGCCCCACTCACAATTACCCGGCGAGAAATACGTTGGTGCGATCGAAACCAGCTCTCGAAACAGCCTCACAAATTCTTCGCTCGCATCCTCGAACCGCTTCGCATCACCTCGCGAACTCTGCATCTGGAACAAATCACCCGGCATCACAATCAGGTCGGGCTCGGCCGCGCGCACCAGCTCAATCATCCGTGCCTCGTGCGCGCCAACCTCGAAGTTCTGGATATCCGACAACACCGCGATCCGAACCGGGCGATCAAACTCCTGACCTTTGATATCAACACCAACACGCTCGACTTCGAACCAATTCGGCTCCACGAACGTCATCCACACACCCAATCCCGCTGGTCCAATCACACCCACGACCAGCATCACCCAGGCCAACCCGCTCACGCCGACCCGCCGACCACCCGGTAGCGATACGTGCGCTCGCTCATTCCTTCTCGCCCGAACGTGCGTCCGAATCGCGAGCAGCAGCACCACAAGCGAAATCACCGGCGTCACCACCACAACCGACGTGTACAGCATCGACATCAATTCCATGCTGTTCAGCATCGCCAATGGATGACGCAACGAATCGCCGCCACGCTCAGGCCAACACGAAACAGTTCGCACAAAGAGGACCGGAAACGCCAACGCAGCGGCAACAACAAGCCGCAAAGCCGTGAACCGCCTCAAACCGCGAGTCAACACAAACAACGCCGCCATCGCGATCAAAAAATCGATCGCGCCCAGCACCACCAACACCTGCCACAACGCGAGATCGGTTCCCATGTCCCTCCTACATCGACCAGCTCATCGAGGTTCGCCGAAAATGTCGAAACCTCGTTCTTTGCGACAGCACGCGTTCGATACTCCCACGCTTACGGATAATCCTGGCGCGTCGCCCGGACCAGCACATCAGCGAGGTGCACCCGCGCCTGTTGGGACGCGATAAACACAACTGTTTCGGCTACATCCGCGGGTTCAAGCACAGGGCCGAATCGCTCTTTCAAACCTTCAAACCACTCCGGATCGTACCCCGCGCCCGCCTGAAACTCGCTCACCACCAAACCCGGCTCGACAACGCTCACCCTCACACCCTTCCCGCAGATCTCCCGACGCAATGCTTCCGCCGCACCGTGAACCGCGAACTTCGTCGCACCGTAAGACCCCGAAAAGGGTGAGATATGCCGGCCAACCGTCGATCCAAGAACAACAATATCGTGCGCCCGCTCCTGCCAATCGCCACGCTTCTCGATCGATGACAGCATCCGCTCCGCCGAACGACGCATCAGACGCATCGCCCCGACAACGTTCAGCTTCACCATCGACTCCCACTTCGTGTCATCCGAACTCAGAACTCCCCCGTTCAAACCAACGCCAGCGTTCACCACAACCAAATCGGCAGCGCCTCCGAATATCGATTCTGCTGCGTCCAGCATCGCATCGACCGTCTCAGAGTCCGAGGCGTCACCCGCCACCACCGCCGCTCGGTCAGCCCCGAGCTCTTCACAAAGCGACGCAAGCTTCTCCGCGCGTCGTGCATTCAACACCACACGCCCGCCGAGCTCAACAATCCGTCTCGCCGTTGCATCACCGATCCCCGCCGAAGCCCC